>JASJCY010000015.1 GCA_030065825.1 Nostocaceae cyanobacterium
ACTGGCACATTTACCCTAAAACTGTCACATAGTAGTGATTTATCTATAATGCCTATAAATCAAGGAACATAGAGTTTTATTTCAAATTGAAGTATGTGTGCCAGTTACCAGAATTTTGTGACGCTTGCGTAAGTCCTAAGTTAATCTATTTTCTGTAGATTCTTCATCAGGAACAAGTTTGTCAAATTGAAGATTCGTAAAATAACCACCATATCTAGGTCTTGCTAGTAAATGCCACCCTAAAGGTTGACAAGAAGATTTCCCTCTACAATAAGCTTCTAAAATTGTGTTGTTATCTGGATTAATTCTTATTTCATAAAAGGGTAATAAAACTCTTTGGTACCCATAAATATTTTCTCTAAATGTATATCCATTAAAATCACTGTAATAAAAATAGACTGTGGCACCTGAACATTCAGAATATTGAGGTTGACAAGAAATAGTGATAGGAGTATCTGTAAAATCTCGAATACTCCCATCTGGTAAAGTCACCCTGGCAGTATCACCAATGTTGCAATAACTAGCCATTAATAATCATTAGGATCTAAAACTGCGTTTGCATCTAGTCTTGCAAGATTAAAAGTAATACCATCAATCCTATAGGTATCATCGTTTTCACCTCTGGGAATAAATTGAGAAAAACCAGGTTCAGTGTAAATTGAGCTATCAATATTTGCGTCAAAAGCATCTCTGGTCAAATTGCTTTGTACTCCAATTAAAATGGCTGCAAGATGCCCTTCTGCTGTTGCTGTAGATGGTGAATCTAGTCCAAAGGTAGATAAAAGCGAATCCGGAATAAATAATCCGGAACTTGGAACAGTTTCCCCACTGGTTAGTCTTGTTGCTCCTGTACCAAATACTTCCGAAGTTGCCTCCAGAGTACCGCTGTGGTATTCCTAACTGGGAAGTTCATTAGCTTTAGCACCAGATGCTGTGGTTTTAGAACCTACTGGGGTGCATTATTCTTGGATTTGGGCACACATTTGTCAAGCTGAAGGTATCAAAGTTGTCTGGGTAGGACACGCGGAAGCTGTCCATTACCGCAAGCAAAATCAGTTACCTGATAAAACGTTCCCAGTTGTATTTGTGGATTTTGGATGCGATCGCACCAAAACACGCTCTTACTAAAAACCATATTGGGGAAAAGTTGGGGGAGTTCTACGATTCCCGAAAAGCCCAATTTCAGGACAATCCAGAATTGTGGAAACAAAAGGCTGTTGCTAGACTTCAGCAACAAGCACTTGTGGAATTTAAGCGATCACTCACTCAAAATCTTATCCCCATGGTTAGCAAGGAACTCCAAGGGCAACTGGAGGTAACCTTAAACCTCACACTACAAACCATGCAGATGGGGTTAAATGCCTCAATGGTTGCGGGTGATATTGCCCCTGGGGTTAAAGATAAGGAGGTGAGGGGGGGTTTTGGTAATTTGGTTATTTCCCAAACTGCTGCTTACGGTTGTAGGTTATTGTTTAAGGAATTGAAGGGGGTCGTAGTCTAATTGTTAACTCCCCCGCAATGGGGGGTTATTTTGATAACTACTGTCTAGCTAAAGTGAAAATCGATAAAGACTACCAGTTACATAATCTTCATTAATTTCAAAGGATATCCAGCGACGTTGTAAACTTTCAGCTACAAAACCCGTAGTATTAGAACCTGCAAACGGATCAAAAACTAAGTCACCTTCATCAGTTAAAAATTTAATAAAAAATTCTGCAAAGCCTTGGGGAAAGCGTGCGGGATGGGGTTTAATTCCAGCTGTTTTACAGCGACGCATATAAGCACTATTGGATTCTGTGTTAGCGATTTCTAGCAAGTTAGGTGGAATTGCACCCTTGTTATCCTTTTGGAATTTATCAGAAATATCATGTCCACTAGGACGTAGTTTTGCTTTATAGCCATTTTTAAGTAATTGCTTCATACTCTGGCTATATGGCTTTAAAACTTTGCGATTATCAGCTTTAGGTTGAGGGGTTTTTGACAACCACCACACTACATTCACCGAGTCTTTAACTCGGATGCGTCTAATTGTTACCCATTCTGCTGGGGTAGGTAATCGTGCTGGGTTGTAATGGTAAAATTCTTGCGCCAGGAAAAAGCCAATTTCTTTACATAGCCTTACTAAAAGTTCGTATTGATAAATACTACGCACAGGATTTCCAGGAAGATAAGCGCCGCCTAAATCTAATACAAATGAGCCATCTTCTGCCAGAACTCTTTTAAATTCATGAGCAAAGGGTAGAAACCATTCAATGTATTTTTCCGCGCTTTCGTTACCGTATTCCTTTTTGCGTGTCAGTGCGAATGGTGGTGAAGTTAGGATGAGGTTAATACTGTTGTCGGGTATGAATGTAATTAGTTCTAGGGTATTACCTAAATAGACTGCACCGTAATTTTGGGAATAATAGGGTTGAAGTAATTTGTGTATTTGTTGTGTTCCTCTTTTTTTGTTCAAGGTTTTAAATATTTACAGAAAATTTGATTGTCAATTTAGAAGTTATTTGAAAAAGATAGATTAAAGGTAATGGTAATAATTGTAATTGAGCAGTGATAAATTGGATATTTTATTTTTATAATCTTAATTTTTTTACTCTGTAATTAGTCCAATAAAACAAACCAATAGTCTTGATAGATAAAAAAATGACAAAAAATACAAAAATGCGTGAAATTGGTAAATGCTCTTTTAAAATTAATTAAATTCTAACAAATCCATTGTGTGTCGTTTTTATAAAAATAAAATCCCCCACCTTGCAGCAGGGGATTTTTAACTCACCTAACAACTAGCAACTCGGTTAACCGAACTTACCAGCCGTCGAGGCAATGACAAACGCCGCATAGGTAAGGACATAGCCAACAGTAAAGTGAGCCAGACCAACCACACGAGCTTGCACGATGGATAGAGCAACGGGCTTGTCTTTCCAGCGAACTAAGTTAGCCAGAGGAGTACGCTCATGTGCCCAAACCAGAGTTTCAATCAACTCTTGCCAGTAACCTCTCCAGGAGATTAAGAACATGAAACCAGTAGCCCAAACTAGGTGTCCGAAGAGGAACATCCAAGCCCAAACAGACAGGTTATTCATGCCGTAGGGGTTGTAACCGTTGATTAGCTGAGCAGAGTTAGCCCATAGGTAATCACGGAACCAGCCCATTAAGTAAGTAGAGTTTTCATTAAACTGAGCGACGTTTCCTTGCCAAATACCCAGATGCTTCCAGTGCCAATAGAAGGTTACCCAACCAATGGTGTTGAGCATCCAGAACATAGCGAGGTAGAAGGAGTCCCAAGCGGAGATATCACAAGTACCGCCACGACCAGGACCGTCGCAGGGGAATGCATAACCAAAGTCTTTCTTGTCGGGCATCAGCTTAGAACCACGGGCATCCAAAGCACCTTTCACCAATACGAGGGTGGTGGTGTGGATAGCCAAAGCAAAGGCATGGTGTACCAAGAAGTCCCCAGGACCAATGGTTAAGAACAAGGAGTTGGCACCAGAGTTAATCGCTTCAGACCAACCAGGTAACCAAGCAGCACCAGCTGTAGCAGGAAGACTGCTGCCATTGGATAATAGTACATCCATACCATACAGCACTTTACCGTGAGCAGCTTGGATGAATTGAGCAAATACTGGCTCAATCAAGATTTGCTTCTCAGGGGTACCGAAAGCAACTACTACATCGTTGTGGACGTACAGACCCAAGGTATGGAAACCAAGGAAGAGAGATACCCAGCTTAAGTGGGAGATAATCGCTTCTTTGTGATCCAGAATTCGAGCCAGAACGTTGTTTTTGTTCTGTTCTGGGTCGTAGTCACGGACAAAGAAAATTGCACCGTGAGCAAAAGCACCAACCATCAAGAAGCCAGCGATGTATTGGTGGTGGGTGTATAACGCTGCCATGGTTGTGTAGTCCTTCGCAATGAAAGCGTAAGGAGGCAACGAATACATGTGCTGTGCAACCAGGGAGGTGATTACACCCAAGCTAGCCAAAGCTAAGCCCAACTGGAAGTGCAGCGAGTTGTTAACGGTGTCATAAAGACCTTTGTGACCTTCACCCAACTTACCAGAAGGTGGTTTGTGAGCATTCAAGATTTCCTTGATGCTGTGACCAATTCCAAAGTTGGTGCGGTACATGTGACCCGCAATAATGAAGATTACTGCGATCGCTAGGTGGTGGTGAGCCATATCGGTCAACCATAGCGATTCAGTTTGGGGATGGAAGCCACCCAAGAAGGTTAGGATTGCAGTACCCGCACCTTGGGAAGTACCAAACACATGGCTAGCAGTGTCAGGATTTTGTGCGTAAACACCCCAGTTACCGGTAAAGAAAGGTTGTAAACCAGCTGGGTGGGGAGCAGTACTTAAGAAGTTATCCCAACCCACGTGCTGTCCACGAGATTCGGGGATAGCAACGTGTACCAAGTGACCAGTCCAAGCCAAGGAACTAGCGCCAAATAAACCAGCTAGGTGGTGGTTTAGGCGAGATTCAGCATTCTTGAACCAAGCTAGGCTGGGACGGAACTTGGGTTGTAAGTGTAACCAACCAGCGAACAAGCACAGAGACGCAAATAGGAGGAGGAACACTGAACCCATGTAAAGGTCATTGTTCGTCCGCATCCCAATGGTGTACCACCAGTGGTAAACACCGGAGTAAGCAATGTTAACTGGACCGGAAGCACCACCTTGGGTGAAAGCTTCGATTGCAGGTTCCCCGAAGTGGGGGTCCCAAATCGCATGGGCGATGGGACTGATATGCAGAGGATCTTGAATCCACTGTTCAAAGTTACCTTGCCAGGCTACGTGGAACAGCAGGCTGGAAGCCCACAAGAAAATGATTGCCAGATGACCGAAGTGAGTTGCGAAAATCTTTTGGTAAAGATTTTCCTCGGTCATGCCATCATGGCTCTCAAAATCGTTGCCCATCGCCATCGCATACCAGAACCGACGTGTAGTCGGGTCTTGTGCGAGATCCTGGCTAAATTTTGGAAATTTTGTTGCCATAGGTTTGATAATTCCTCTGACCTTTAGCCATCAGGTATCAACGTTGAGGTGGAGTTAGGAGTTCAAAGTTCAAAGTTCAAAGTTCAAAGTTAGGAGTTAACAGTTAAGAGTTATAATTTTTAACTTTACTCTCCACCGAACGCCTCCGGCGTACACTCATCACTCATCACCCATCACTTATCACTCATCACTCATAACTCTATGGGAGCTGATTGCTAGCCCACTGAAAGTATGTGTGCATGGAAGAAAGCCCAGGTTGTAGCAATTCCTCCCAAGAGGTAATGAGCTACCCCTACAGCGCGTCCTTGAATGATGCTCAAAGCGCGGGGTTGAATTGCGGGAGCTACCTTCAGTTTGTTGTGTGCCCAAACAATGGACTCAATTAATTCTTGCCAGTAGCCGCGACCACTGAACAGGAACATTAAGCTAAATGCCCAGATAAAGTGAGCGCCCAAGAACATCAAACCATAAGCAGACAATTCACTGCCGTAGGAGTTGATAACTTGTGCTGCTTGTGCCCATAAGAAGTCACGCAACCAGCCATTGATGGTGATGGCACTTTCGGCAAAGTTACCACCAGTGATGTGAGACACGTCACCAGCTGCGTCTACTGTTCCCCAAACGTCAGATTGCATCTTCCAACTAAAGTGGAAAATTACAATACTTAGGGAGTTGTACATCCAGAACAGTCCTAAGAAGACATGGTCCCAACCAGAAACCTGACAGGTACCACCGCGACCAGGACCATCGCAGGGGAAGCGGAAGCCTAAGTTACCCTTGTCTGGAATCAGACGAGAGCTACGGGCAAACAATACACCCTTGAGCAGGATGAGTACGGTGACGTGAATTGTGAAGGCATGAATGTGGTGAACCATGAAGTCTGCTGTACCCAAAGCGATGGGCATCATTGCGACTTTGCCACCAACAGCCACCACACCGCCGCCAAAAGCATGGCTAACAGTTGCTAAAGCATTGGGAGCAGTGCCACCAGGAGCCATGGTGTGAATATTTTGTATCCACTGGGCAAATACTGGCTGCAACTGAATTGCACTGTCAGAGAACATGTCTTGGGGACGTCCCAAGGCGCGCATTGTATCGTTGTGGATGTATAGACCAAAGCTATGGAAACCTAGGAAAATACATACCCAGTTGAGGTGGGAGATAATTGCGTCGCGGTGACGAATTACCCGATCCAATACGTTGTTTTGGTTGACAACGGGATCGTAATCCCGAACCATGAAAATTGCAGCGTGAGCCGCACCACCTACAATTAGGAAGCCACCAATCCACATGTGGTGAGTGAATAGGCACAACTGTGTAGCGTAGTCAGTTGCTAAGTACGGATACGGAGGCATCGCGTACATGTGGTGTGCCACGATGATGGTCAGGGAACCCAAGAAGGCAAGGTTGGTTGCCAACTGAGCGTGCCAAGAGGTGGTCATGTTTTCATACAGACCTTTGTGACCTTCACCGGTGAATGGTCCTTTGTGCGCTTCTAGAATTTCCTTCATGCTGCTGCCAATACCCCAGTTGGTGCGGTATTGGTGACCAGCAATGATGAATAATACTGCGATCGCTAAGTGGTGATGAGCGATGTCAGTCATCCACAAACCACCTGTTACGGGGTTTAGACCACCTTTGAAGGTCAGGAAGTCAGCGTAAACACCCCAATTCAACGTAAAGAAAGGAGCAATACCTTGGGCAAAGCTAGGATAAAACTCCGCCATTTTGTCAGCGTTGAATAGTAGCTCGTGGGGCAGAGGAATATCTTTAGCTGCTACTCCTGCATTCAAGAGTTTGTTGACGGGCAGGGATACGTGGATCAAGTGACCAGTCCAACCCAAGGAACCACAACCCAGCAATACTGCTAAGTGGTGATTCATCATGGACTCAACATTCTGGAACCATTCCAGCTTGGGAGCTTTTTTGTGGTAATGGAACCAGCCTGCAAACAGGAATAAAGCTGCTAATACTAAGCCACCAATGGCGGTGCAGTACAACTGGAAGGAGCTAGTTATACCCCAACCACGCCATACTTGGAATAAACCAGAGGTGATTTGAATTCCATAGAAACCGCCACCGACATCTCCGTTGAGGATGTCTTGACCAACTATTGACCAAACTTGTTGAGCGCTAGGTTTAACGCCCAAGGGATCTTGCAGCCAAGCTTCGTAGTTAGAAAACTTAGCGCCGTGGAATATCATCCCGCTTAACCACAGAGTCACTACAGCCAGGTGACCGAAGTGTGCTGAGAAGATTTTGCGGGAAATGTCTTCTAAATCACTGGTATGTGTATCAAAATCATGGGCGAGGGCATGTAGGTTCCAAATCCATGTTGTGGTTTTGGGACCTTTAGCCAAAGTTCTATCGAAATGCCCGGGTTTTCCCCATTTCTCAAACGAGGTTGGAACCGGATCGCTATCGACTATCACTCTTGCTTTTTTTGCCTCTCGCTCCGGAGGACTTATCGTCATTCAGACCCTCCTCTCTAACAAGGATTGAGGAATCATTGAAACCACTAGTTGTCTTCATGGCTTAGGTTAAACCTTTTCGCCTCTTCCAGCAATAAAATTTTTGGAGTTAGCGATGAAGACTCTTTTGTGGCGAGTGCTTTCTGTTGAATTATAAAGTCTTGCCTTCCACATTGTTAGGCACATTTTAACAATAATTCAAAATCTCTGGATTTATTGCCCGATCTGCTTTTTGCTTCAAAACCACCTGCATAAAAGTCAATAGTTTCTTCATTTAATTTACAAAGGTAAACAATTCGTAAAACTTATGATTGTTACACATGGATTTGGCATTCTTGTTTATACACCTGTAACTGTTGAATACAGGGGATTTTCGCCTATTTAAATCAGCCAATTATAGAGACATATCGTACATTTGACACCAAGTGCTTATTGTAATGAATATTACTAAAATCTCTGTAAGTTGCTATGGAAGCACAGGCAATAGTGTTCGGTTAACAAAAATTATCTTTTCGAGCAAGATTTCATCTGATGGGCTGTATTAAGAATGACAGTTTGATCCACAATGACTGTGAGTCGTTTATTAAATTAGGTAGAACCCATGAACTCATGGCGGATAAAAGCCTTCTCTATAGCCAAGTTTTTAATTGCCTTGGTTTTAGTCTTAAATTTGACTGCATGTGGGGAAAAGGCTGTAAGCCAAGATACACCCATAGAACTACCAGAAAGACCGAAAATTACTGGTAAAATTTCGGAAGTTGCTCCACCAGCAGTTATCCAAGAACTACGGGAATCTCTGGAAAAATATCAACCTCAGGTAACAATAGTTACTCCTGACTCAGATGAAATCCTCTCAGATAAGACGGTTAAAGTCCGCTTCCAAGTTGAGGATTTACCCATATTTAAAGATTCGCAATTGCAATTAGGTCCCCACTTACATGTAATTCTGGACAACGAACCATATAGAGCGGTTTATGATTTAAATCAGCCTTTGGTATTATCAGATTTATCTCCGGGAACTCATACCCTGCGCGTCTTTGCTTCCCGTCCTTGGCATGAAAGCTTTAAAAATGAAGGTGCTTACGCGCAAACAACATTTCATGTTCTTACCAAAACTGACGACAACAACCCAGATTCTGCCCTACCATTATTAACCTATAGCCGTCCTAAAGGCACTTATGGTGCAGAACCAATTATGTTAGATTTTTACCTAACTAATGCCCCACTGCACTTACTTGCTAAGGATAACCCCACAGATCCTATAGCTGATTGGCGGATTCGCTGTACGATTAATGGTGAAAGCTTTATTCTTGATCGCTGGGAAGCAATTTATCTCCAAGGCTTTGAGGGAGGTCAAAACTGGATAAAACTAGAATTTATTGACAGTCAGGGGAACCCTGTCAAAAATGTTTTTAACAGTACAGTTAGAGCAATTACCTACGAACCCAAAGGTGAAGATACTCTTGCCAAAATTGTCAGAGGAGAGCTATCCGTAGAGGAAGTACGGGCAATTGTTGATCCCAGCTATGCTGTTAAAATACCACCTGTTGAACCTACCCCAACACCTACACCTACACCTACAGTTGAACCCACACCGGAAACTCAACCCCAAGAAAAAGCGGAAAAACCAACCTTAAGAGAACCAGCACCTGAAACAAAACCTAGGGAATTAACACAACCAGAAAAACCCTCTGCTTTACCTACACCTAGTGATGATTCTACTCCTCCACAAGTGATTGAGTCTCCTGCACCAGAAATAGTACCATCACCACAGCCAGAGGAAACCCCAAAAGCTGAATCTCCTGCTTTACCTACACCTAGTGATGATTCTACTCCTCCAGAAGTAATTGAGTCTCCTGCACCAGAAATAGTACCATCACCACAGCCAGAGGAAACCCCAAAAGCTGAATCTCCTGCTTTACCTACACCTAGTGATGATTCTACTCCTCCACAAGTGATTGAGTCTCCTGCACCAGAAATAGTACCATCACCACAGCCAGAGGAAACTCCAAAAGCTGAATCTCCTGTTTTAACAGCACCTAGTGATGATTCTACTCCTCCACAAGTGATTGAGTCTCCTGCACCTGAGGTAGTACCATCACCACAGCCAGAGGAAACTCCAAAAGCTGAATCTCAAGAATTATCGACAATACCATAAACACGGTAAACGAAACTCACGGCATTTGTTGGAACCCCCCGGATTAATCCGGGGGTAAGTTCAGATGTGATGGATTCCACACGAGTTGGAACCGGTAAGGGTAAACGAAACTCCTCCCGGATCTATCCGTGGGGTAGTTCAGAAGAATTAACAGTACCTTCTTCGGAATAGTTAAAATAGGAAACCAATAGAAAAACAAGATCCCCGACTTCTTAGAGAAGTCGGGGATCTGAGTTCGTCAATTACAATTTTTGGGATAAACTTTCAACAAACGCCAGCGCTGCGACGGGATTACCTACAATATCTAAAGGAGGACTGTAACATGCGATCGCACCTTCACCTGGTACTAGTGCTAAGAGTGTACCGCTAATACCCGATTTCATCGGCAGTCCTATTTGTAAAGAAAGTTGCCCAGAAGCTTCATACAAACCATTCTTAAGCATTACATCGGTAACTATCTGGCGATGCTGTGGTTTAATTAATCCCTGTTCGCAAGCTAACAGTATTCCCAATCGGGCTAAATCCATCACTGTTCCCGACAAACAACATATTTGCTCATAGGTGTCAAGGGCTATGTCAGGATTATTTACATATCCGGCTTGAGCAAGATATTGGGTAATAGCAAGATTAATTTCAGAAGCAGCCGAACGCACAGAAGCCAACATCATCTCATCCAAGGTTAGCTGACAACCTGCGATTTGGTTGAGCCAGTGACAGAATTGCACAGTGCGATCGCTTGCATCCTTTCCTGGTAATTTATCAGCAATGGTAATTGCACCACTATTAATCATAGCATTGCGGGGGCGTCCCTTATCTGCAATTAGCTGCTTAAGGGAATTAAAGGGTAAATCTGATGGTTCCATTCCTACCCAGCTAGAAACTTTATCTGCTCCCAAATGTTCTAGTAAATACAGTAAGGAAAGGGGTTTAATTGTACTCATCAGGGAGAAATGACAAGCAGTATCACCTGCACTGAAAATTTCTCCTGATTCACAACAGATATAAACTGCAAACAAATGGGGATCGACACCTGCCAATAGGGGAATGCGTTCTACTACTCGTCCTTTATGAACCTGGGATTTGGCTGTTTGTACCCAGGTGGATAATTCAGTAGTATTTAATCTTAACAGTCTTGTCAAAAGAAATACGATCCTTATTTAATACCTTCGCCAAAATGCCGTCACTCTAGAAAAGTGGGGTTTTGCTGACAGCATTGGGCAATGCTGATACTAATAATCATGCCATTGCCGAGTAAATTTGCGGAATTTAACTGCAACAATACTGCTATTTTCCGGTTTGTACGCACTAGAAATATCTATTCTCCAGTAAAATATTCCGTCTTTATACCTGTCAGCAATGAAAATTCTACATTATTTAACTCACTAATTATCACACTGAGAATGTATTAGTTATATTTACTGATTTCATATGAAGAAAACCTCAAAATAATCTTACATTTTTTTAATACAAAAACATCAGAAAAATAAACATTACGAGAAAATTTTTCAGTATATTTAATTAAGTGATTTTACATCAGCAATGATTTGTAAATTAACAATTTAAGATAAAAAAGAGGTTAAAAAATGACTTTAGCGTTTGATATTCAAAAAGGAAAAAGCACATTTTACTTTCAACTTAATGAGTTAAAAAACATTCAAACATCTCTGAATCAATATGCTCAGCGTCACTACCAGCGTGCCATTATCTATGCCGAAAAAGACAACTGGCAACTAGCCACACAAGAGTTACGGTATGCGATAAAAATAGAGCCAAATAACAGTTACTATCATGCTTTGTTAGGGGTGATACATTTCCAACAAGATTTGATTGGAATGGCAAGGATTTATATACGCCAAGCTTTAAAATTAAATCCCGAAAATAATCTGGCTTTAAAATATGCTGACTTCCTGAAAATTTCATCTCAATGTATTCAAAATCCTCCATCATTCAAAAAAGCTACTGGTATATCTGCTTTATTAAATAGGTTCGCACCAAGAAAAAAATCGGCGTTGTTGATTTGAAGTTCCAGACGCGAAATTGCCTCTTTCAGAGGAGCTTTGCTAACGCGTCTGGAACATCTCGATTCATACCGCGATTCAGCAACGCCAAAAAATCTTCCAGTCTGATTATGTGAATGGGAGTATCCAAAATGTGCAAAAATTCCCCAGGAAATATAAAGCAAACCTGGGACTAATAATTTCTAGACCTCTAAGGAATCTGCGCAAAAACCTGGAGAGTTTAAGGGGTTACAACTAGAAATTGCAAGTTTACGGATATGATTCGTGGTAAATACTCAAGGGCTATCAATCAAAAACTACTAGCTAAAAAAACATGATTATTTTACTGCTTGATTTATAAGCACCGTTACCGCTGACAAAACCTGCTTTTTTCAGGTAATTAACTTCCGTATCAGCTAACACAAGTTGATAATATCAAAACAATCAATATCAAATTAGGTTTTAGCAAAAAAAATTACAAACATCATAATTTAATTATGTAAAATAACGCTATAAATCCTCTCCCAACTGTCAATATATTTACTTGCATACTGATATATGCAAAAAAACTTTAAGTATCAATAATCTTTTAATTCTCATCAATTAAACTGGCTCATTATTCCTAAATTCAAATGTTTGAGCTTAAAAAGTATTATTAGTATGTATTAATTGATTTGAAAAAGAACTCAGTGGCAAAGAGGTGTAGGTGAAATATCATCACATAGAAGGTGGTTAACGAGGGGAATCACCCTACACTGGAAATAACTCATCAGGCGATCTTCCTCCAGAACATCGCTATTACCAAATTAAAATTGACCGTTGAGTAAGGGAAAAAAATCATGAATAAGCCTTTTTTTTCTTCAGGAGATTTGCCCACTTATCGATTTTCACAAAAAGATGAGTTACTACTCCGACAATTAGAAGAAGCAGTTGGTAAGAGCTTTTTTAAAGCCTGCGATCCCATTTCTCGGGTTTTACTCTCCAGTTGTCACTGGTATTTTACAACGCGAGCAACTGTTCTCACCCTCGTAATTGTCTGCTATACCCATAAAAGTTATTGGCTGGTACAAAATGCCCTATATCAACTCGCCACAACCTTAAAACGCTTCACTGACAAAGCTAACATCAGCATTTATCCTCCAGATGGTAAAGGAGAACCTTGGTACTTGAAAATCAATGCTACATCTGGTGATGAAGGTTAGATTTTTTGTGGAAGTAGGGAATAGGGAATAGGGAACGGGGAATAGGGAATAGGGAATAGGGTTTTGCCTTCACCCCCAGTCCTTCTCCCAATTCTTATTCTCGTTACAAGACTCTGACTTGTAAGGCACACTTTGGGAGGCTCTGCCTCCTGTCTACTTTGGAGGCAGAGCCTCCTAGTTTGGGGTTCCCAGCCAGAGGGTGGGAACCAGTCGGGGTGAGTTCAGTTTGGGATGCTTTGCCTCCTGTCTACTTTGGAGGCAGAGCCTCCTGCTTTGGGGTTCCCAGCCAGAGGGTGGGAACCAGTCGGGGTGAGTTCAGTTTGGGAGGCTCTGCCTCCTGTCTACTTTGGAGGCAGAGCCTCCTGGTTTGGGGTTCCCAGCCAGAGGGTGGGAACCAGTCGAGGGTGGGAACCAGTCGATGAGGTGAACTACTAATCTCTAGTTCCTAATTCCTGTAGTTGCTGTTGTGCTGCGAGGGTAATAGCAGCAGGCAAAATTCGATGTTCTTCTATTTGAATGCGCTGATGTAGTGTTTCTGGTGTATCATTTTCTAACACTGGTACAGCTGCTTGCATCAAAATGAGACCACTGTCCATTTCCAAAGACACCAAATGCACTGTGCAACCAGTAATTTTTACTTTAGCTGCTAAGGCTTGTTCTATGGCTTTAATTCCTTTAAAACTAGGCAACAAACTGGGATGAATGTTAATAATTTTATTGGGAAAGGCATCAATTAAAACTGGTGTCACCAGTCGCATCCAACCAGCCATAATTACCCATTCTACATCGTATTGGCGTAAAGTTTCTACAATTTGCCCATCCAAATCTTCGCGGCTTTTGTGATGGCGATGGTTGAGAAGCACTGCTGGTATATCCCAATTAGCAGCTCGCAGTGCGGCATAAGCATCCGGATTATTGTAAATTAAAACTTGGATTTGAGCATTTAATCGTCCGTCTTTAATTGCTTGAGCAACTGCTGCAAAATTACTGCCATTGCCAGAAGCCATAACTCCCAATTTTATAGGAGTATTTGTAGAGAGTATAGTGTTATTGATGCTAGGAGAAATCAGGCTGGGGGTCATAAGTAATTCAAAAGTCAAAAGTCAAAAGTTAAAAGTTAAAAGTCAAAAGTTAAAAGTTAAAAAAATAAAACCAATTGCTGGTAATGCTTATGGCTTTTAAATTATGAAAATTCAAATGTGAAACAACTTAAGGACAAAGGGGAATATTTACTATGGGAAAAATATATAATAAGTCCTGGTTAGATAATGATACATTTGCTGCTTGGTTTTTTTTGGCTCCAGCAGCAATTTTGTTAGGTATTTTCATCCTTTTGCCCATCGTCTATTTGTTTTACCTCAGTTTTACTAGCGGTAGTTTTACTTCTAGTGGTATTCAATGGGTAGCTTTGAAAAATTACTGGCGTTTAATCCTCAATCCCGACTTCTGGCAAGTTTTGGGTAACACTATATATTTTACTGTAGCAACGGTGATTCCCAGTTTAATTATTCCCTTGGCATTAGCTGTATTGTTAAATGAAACTTTGGCATTCCGGGGACTGCTGCGAAGTGCTTATTTTATACCTTCCATTGTTTCCCTAGTGGCTGCTGGTTTGGGATTTCGCTGGTTGTTTCAAAACACTGGTCCAGTAAACGGAATTTTGGCTGCTATTGGTATTGCTCCTATTTCCTGGCTAGGGAATACCTTTTGGGCAATGCTAGTACTAATTATTTTAAGTATTTGGAAACAAATTGGTTTCAATATGGTAGTATTTTTAGCAGGTTTGCAAGCAATTCCCCCGACTCGGTATGAAGCTGCAGAACTGGATGGAGCCAATGATTGGCAACAATTTTGGTATATTACCTTACCTGGATTGCGACCTACTTTAATATTTACCACTATCACCACTGTAATTTTCACTTTACGCAGTTTTGAACAAGTTTATGTCATCACTGGTGGTGGTCCCTTGAATTCTACTAATTTGCTGGTTTACTACATTTATCAAGAGGCTTTTGGACAATTTGATTTTGGTTATGCAGCAGCCGCAGCGACAGTGTTGTTGGGAATTACTCTGGTGTTGGTGTATTTGCAATTGCGGACATGGAATGAGTAAACCAGGAGGGAGAGCCTCCAAACCCTGGTTACCAGGCTCAGCCTGATAACCAGAATCAGCCTGTTGACCGAGAATAATGGGATAACAGGTTCCCCGTCCTTCTAGGACTGCTTTCCCAAGAATTCTGATACCATTCTTGATTAGCATTCTACATCACCTAGGAATAAATTCCCAGGAACCCACATACAAAGTCTGATAAATCAGACTGGGGAAAGCATGAAAGCGCGTTTTAACGTTGGGCGATGTTTGAAGTAACTAGCTATATTTTAGCACTCTTGATTCTTCCGCTCAAACCCTCTTCCTTCTTCCTTGAAGGTCGAAGACCTTCGGTTAGGAAGAGGTTTAATTGAGTTGCGATCGCAATCACAGGTACTCCCATCACTTGGTCATAACTATAGCGCTATAGTTTCCCTCGCAGAATCTTCCCCACAGTAGGACGACTACAAAGGAAAATTTATGGTATTTTTCGTTACGATATTTAAATTACCCAATTTCAGTAGATCACAAACTTTTCCTCACCCCCCAACCCCTTTCCCACCTCTTTCTATAGACACGTAGCGGCTTTGAGTAAAGTACCCTCTTCTACAAGGAGAGGGAAGCAAAAAAAATTTTTATATCGGAAGGGGGGGAAATCCAAGTCTGTTTCCTACAAAAAGAGAGATCAGCCACAGAGGTTTTCCAGATTCGGTGAAAAGGAAGATTGTTTTGTTTGTTCATCCGTTCCCTAGTCCTGACAGATAATGGCAAGAGCAAGTTACGGTAGAGAAGTCAAAAAACGTGCTTGGCGTTTGTTAGAGACGCTGCTAGCTTATGCTAATGATGAATTAGAATCGGTGGATGAACGGATTTTAGATAGCTTACGTCCCCATATCCAAACTCGTTGGTACGATGAATATCGTCTGGTTGTGAGAACTAAGATCAGATTTTTGACGGCGTTAACTGGTTTACAAACAGAACAGATTAAGGAAGCACTGAGGCGATTTGCAGATTTTCTAGAGATTTTAGAAGATAATCGTCCGACTCGTGGAGGTTCCGAAAATTGGCATTTTACTCTACATCTTTGGCATCCACGCAGTAATGTTAAAGCTAATTTACAAGAGTTTGATGCCCAATGGGAACGTCGTCGTTCCCAAAAGTCAAAGCAGGTGAGTCATAAAACGGATAATTCATCTACTATATCCACTGAATATTGGCAACAATTATGCCGTTATACCCTGGAAGCCCAAAATCACAGCAGACTCACTACTAATCCCCTAACAAGTGTAGATGGGGTGACGTTTGAATTTGACGAAGTGTATTTACCTCTGGGGTTGGTGGAACGCAAACAGAGAAATCACAGCGGTGATGATGTTTTCCCTACTCAGGGTTCGCGCTTGTATCTCACCGAAGATGCAGAAACCTCACAAACTTTAACACCAGATGAGTTTCTTGAGGAGGTACTATCTCAAAGGAAGAGTCAACATATTGCTATTCTGGGAGAACCCGGTGCAGGTAAAACCACTCTGCTGCAAAAAATCGCCTCTTGGGTTTTGAATAACACTCCAGATTTGCCAATTTGGATTTCTTTGGCTGATTTACAGGGAAAAACTTTAGAAGAATATTTGATTCAAGATTGGCTGCGTACTGCTATCCGCAAGCTACAGGTTCCCCAAGAAACACAAGAGGCTTTCTGCACACAGTTTAATCAAGGAAGGGTTTGGCTACTGCTGGATGGAATAGACGAAATGGCGATGGAATCCAGTCAAGCCTTGAAATTAATTGCCAATTATCTCAAGGGATGGGTAGCAGATGCCACAATCATAATCACCTGTCGCCTCAATGTTTGGGATGCTGGCAAAAATCCTTTAGAATCTTTTGCTACTTACTGCAACCTTAATTTTACTTACGGCGATGTCCGCAATCCTGATAGAGTTGGACAATTTATCCAACGTTGGTTTGCCCAAAAAGCAGAGTTAGCACAGAGTCTACGACGGGAGTTAGACCAAAGGGGACGTCAGAGAATTAAAGATGCCGTGAAAAACCCCTTGCGTTTAGCCTTAATGTGTCGTACTTGGGGAATGATGCAGGGAGAGTTTCCCGATACTAAGGCGATGCTTTACCAACAGTTTGTAGAAGCAATCTACGAATGGAAACAGGACTACTTCCCCACAACCATATCACAACGTCAACAGTTAAATAAAGCCCTGGGAGAACTGGCTTTAGGGGCGATCGCTCAACAAAAAACTAAATTTCGCCTCAGCCATGACTTTATTTGCCAAATTCTCGGCAACCCGGATGAAGGAATGTTCCAATTAGCACTGCAATTAGGCTGGCTGAATCAAGTGGGAATCTCTCCAAATGCAGGTGAAAAAGTTTACGCCTTCTACCATCCTACTTTTCAAGAATATTTTGCAGCTCTAGCAATCAACCATTGGCACTTCTTCTTCAATCATCCCTCTTTTGAGGGAGGAAACCCGTCTTTTGAGGGAGGAAACCCGTCTTTTGAGGGAGGAAACCCGTCTTTTGAGGGAGGAAACCCGTCTTTTGAGGGAGGAAACCCGTCTTTTGAGGTAGGAAACCCGTCTTTTGAGGTAGGAAACCCGTCTTTTGGAGGAGAAAACCCGTCTTTTGAGGGAGGAAACCCGTCTTTTGGAGGAGAAGACCCGTCTTTTGGAGGAGGAAACCCGTCTTTTGGAGGAGGAAACCCGTCTTTTGGAGGAGGAAACCCGTCTTTTGGAGGAGGAAACCCGTCTTTTGGGCGGGGAAACCCCGCCCCTACTTTAAGCTACCGCATCTTTGAACCCCAATGGCGGGAGGTAATTTTACTGTGGTTAGGCAGAAATGATATACAAAAGATACATAAGGAAGAATTTATTTCTGCCTTAATCTCTTTTGAAGATGGTTGTGGTAGTTGTTACAGCTATCATGCGTATTTTTTAGCAGCAGAAGGAATCGCCGAATTTGCAGATTGTTCCTTAACTCCAAAAATTACTGCACAATTAATAAAATGGCGCTTTGGATATTTCCATGAGCAAAAACAACAATGGTGGCGATATCCCCCACCAATTCTAGAAGGTGCCCGGGTGGCATTACTCAAAACTGATCGCTCATCGGCTATCGCAGCCCTGGAAGATTTTATCCAATCCTGTAAGAATGAGTTTGAAGCCTGGAATGCTGCTTACAGTTTGGGAAAAACTTTCGACCCCGGTAATTCTATTGCTATTGCAGTTCTCCAAGATATGGTCAATTCCATCCGTCATGAAAGTCTGCGTTGGCAAGCAGCAGATAGCTTGGGTAAAATTGATATAGGAAATAAAGTAGCAATTCAAACTTTACTGAAACTAATTCAGTCCAGCAAAAAAGACTCAATCTGTCGCAAAGCTGCCTACAGCTTGGGTAAAATCGCTCCCGGACATCCTATTGCTATCTCTACTCTAGAAAAAATTATTACTACAAATACAAATAATACCGTAAAATTACAGGCAGGGGCTAACTTGCTAGCAATTTGTCCCGAAAATGCCATAGCCTTGGCAGTAAAACCAATTCCAGATAAACATGTAGATAAATCTAGTAGGAAAAGGAAAAAGAATTTTGGCAATCGAGATAAATTAATTACAGCTCTTGTACAGGGTATTACTGACAGCCAGGATGAAGAGAGTAAAAGACGTAGGGCACGTAGATTGGGAAAACTAGACCCAGGTAATGCCATCGCATTTAATACAATCTTACATCTGGTAAAGTCTGGGTCTAGCCCATCTTTACGCAAGCGTGCAGCTGATGATTTTAAGAAAATCCTGGTTGAGGAACAAATACCTCAATTAATTGCATCCCTGAAAGATTGTTTTGGCGATCGCGTTAGGGAAGAGGAGATGGAACGATTTCGTGAATGTTACAAGCTTCTCTGGTATTGTACCGAAAAAATTCATTATCTAGAATTTTACCAAATGTGGCAGGGTGATAAGCTGTTAAGCATTCAAACTACTCCCCTCCCGCTAGAAGATTACCGAATTGAGTGAAACTACCAAAAGGAGGAAGAGGGGGAAGAGGGGGAAGAGGGTTTGTGCTTTAGATATAGGCGTGGAAATTAAATATGCGTCAACCAGAACCCTTGTTCCAGACGCGATATAGCCTCTTTCAGAGGAGCTACGCTAACGCGTCTGGAACATTGTTTTTCACCAGATGTCTTTTTACCTTACGGATACGGATACTCTAGCAGAAGGCTACCAATACGAGGGTTGTTGTCCACAGAGGTAGATTCAAATGCCTACAGCTTGGGTAAAACCGGAAATTTTGGTAGAGGTTATTAAATTACTGTGAATTTTGGGAACTCTAATCATATTGTGCAAAGTTATTGGACATCTCTAAAACTCTAGATGAGCATAGTTGATTATGAATTCTAAGTTTGAACCTCCACCAAAATGGCTGTCTGTCTTCACGATTGTTGCTGGGGTGACAACCGCAGTAGTTGCGATCGCAGGTTTAAATCACTTATCGAGTCGTTTGGAGTCGAAAAATTCCCCTGCAAAGGTAGATAATTCCCAGTCCCAGGTAGTCAAACCCCAGGTAAAAACAAAACCAGAGGCTAAATATGCCAAAATAGACGCACAATCCATGGAGTTACCTGGTACAAAAGTTATAGCCAAAGAACTTGAAGCTAGTAAAATCCCTTATATTCCAGTTAGGGTCAAGAAGTTAACTTCCCAGGAAATAGAAGTTGCGCGTCAAGCTTGGAAATATTTTGAGCGTAACTGGAATCAGAAAACAGGTTTAGTTAATTCTGTTGATGGTTTTGCGTCGGTGACTTTATGGGATCAAAGTGCTGCAATTGCAGCTTTAGTTAGTGCGAAAGAGTTAGAGATAATCTCCGAAAAAGAATTTCAAGGAAAGATGAGCCAGATGTTAACAACTCTGGCAAAGTTACCTTTATATAATAATGAATTACCTAATAAGGTTTATAATTCTCAAACTTTATTACCTGTGAATTATGGTCAGTTAGATAAGAAAGAAGAAATTGGTTGGTCAGCTATTGATTTGGGTAGGATGGCGTTGTGGTTAAAAATAGTTGGTAGTCGCTATCCTGAGTTTAAAAAAGAAACAGAATCAGTTTGGAAATCTTGGCAAGTAAAACGCTTGAGTAAAGATGGACAAATGTATGGAACTAGTGTGATTGATGGCAAAGAGCAGTATAACCAAGAAGGACGTTTGGGCTATGAAAATTATGCTGCTTTTGGTTTAAAGTTGTGGGGATTAGATGTGAAAAAAGCCTTGGATTATGAAGATAAGGCTGCTTTTGTAAATCTCTATGGTCAAGGTATTCCCTATGATATTCGGGATGCTCAAAATTATGGTGCGAATAATTATGTTTTGAGTGAGCCATACTTTTTAGATGGGATTGAAACTGGTTTTCAAGCTTTACCAAAAGCCTATGCAGACCGGATGTTAGCTGCCCAAGAAGCACGTTACAAAGCTACCAAACAGTTAACTGCAATCACAGAAGATAATTTGGATAGGGAGCCTTATTTTGTTTACAATACTTTGTTTGTGAATGGTAAGCCTTGGGCAACAATTACAGATAAGAATAAAAACTATAATCACTTACGTTTTTTGAGTACGAAAGCAGCCATTGGTTGGCATGTTATTTATAGAACTGGCTATACTCAAAAGTTGTTTGATTTTGTTTATAAAAACCTGCAAGCTAAAGATGGTATTTATAATGGTTACTACGAAACTTTGCAGGAACCAAATAAGGCTTTGACTGCTAATAATAACGGCATCGTCATGCAATCTCTACTTTATAAACAAGTAGGTAAACCACTAATAATGTGGGCAAACGTGAAAATCAATGATTAAAAATAATCAAAATCTCAGATAGATAATTATTTCGGGGTAATTAAGGAATAATTAATAATTATTATCACAGGGGTACTCTGGATGAAAGTGCAAAATTCCACCTCAAAGGTATCAAGATTCATTGCCTTATTATTAGTGGGTGCAATATCGACTAGTCATGTTTCTATAATTCTCTTAAATCGTCCAGTTGTAGCTCAACAAGGTGGTAATTCCTGTGGACAAATTACGAATCCCTTAACCCCAGAAGAAGAGAAATATGCTCGTAGTGCTTGGCAGTATTTTATAAATAATTATCAGCCACAAACTGGTTTTACAAATTCTACTGGTGGTTATCCATCTGGTACTCTCTGGGATATGGGTAATTATCTGATGGCATTAAATGCAGCACGATGGATGAATTTAATTGATCAACCAGATTTTGATACCCGTTTGAATAAGTTTTTAAATAGTTTAAGTGGACTGAGATTATTTGAAAATACTTTACCGAATAAAGTTTATAACGCAGCGAATGGAGAATTAGTTGATTACGGAAATAATCCTATTGAACGAGGAATTGGTTGGTCAGCTTTAGATATTGGTCGTATATTAGCAGCTTTTCATGTTATTCGTACTTGTCATCCCCAATATGGAGATTGGTTAAAATCAATCGTGGATAAATGGGCTGTAGAGAAATCAGTTAAAGATGGGGATATGTATGGTGCAATGATTTTACCAGATGGTCAAACTTTGCTCGTGCAAGAAGGTCGTCTGGGTTATGAAGAATATGCTGCTAGGGGTTATCAACTTTGGGGTTTTCCTGTGAAAAAAGCAGCCTCTTTTGAACCTTTTAAAATTGTAGAAATTTATGGAGTGAAGATTCCTGTTGATACTCGCAATTACCAAGATACTAATGCTAATAATTATGTGGTTAGCGAATCTTACATTTTGGATGCCATTGAATTTGGTTTTCTTGGTAACCAAATGAAAGAATATGCAGCAAATGTTTTAGAAGTACAAAAACGCCGTTATGAAGCTACTGGTCAGTTAACCGCAGTCACTGAAGATAATATCGATGGACCTCCATATTTCCTCTACAATACTATATTTTCTAATGGTAAAGCCTGGGCAACTATTACCGAGAATAATGAGTTACATCCCAAGTTACGCAGTATTAGTACTAAAGCGGCTTTTGGTTGGCGTTATGTGTTCCCTGAAAGTCAATACGCGCAAAAATTATTTGAAGTTGCTAAGGGTTTAATGAGTCCGGATGGTGGAGGATTTTATGCTGGACTTTATGAAGAAACTAATAAACCAAATACAGTTCTTACTGGTAACACTAATGGACTGATTATGGAGATTTTATATTATAAAGCTAGAGGAAATCGTCCGCTAATTGGTGGTAATGGTGTCACTGCTTCTAGTGGTAAACCAAAAGAAATAATTGTTGCTAAAGATTATCCAGCACCTGCAAATTCACAACCACCCCAGTCTTCACCACCTCCCACTGCTAGTAAACCACCAGAAACATCTTCACCACCAACTCCTCCTGGGAATAAACCAACAGAAAATACTACACAAAAGCCATCTAACCCATCTCCTGAAACTCCCAAACAACCACCAGTAGTTGCAGTTGCACCTATACCCCCCGTAGGTAAACTGAAATCACCCTTAAATTTAAAGCTGAAACGTCCTCTGAATCTCGCAGAAAAACGTTACGCACGCGCAGCTTGGGGGTATTTTGCAGCTAATTATCAACCAGAGACAGGTTTAGTGAGCGATCGCAGCGATCTTAAAGGAGTAACTTTGTGGGGAATGGGTGATTACCTAGCAGCTTTACAAGCAGCAGTTGTTTTGGATGTAATCTCCCTGGAGGAATTTGATATCCGTACCCGCAAACTTTTGGGAGTATTAAAACAATTACCTCTATTTGCTGGAGAATTACCCCATCGCAGCTATGATATCCGTTCTTTAAAGCCTATAGATTATGGTACTAATCCTACTATAGAAGGTACAGGTTGGTCTGGTTTAGATTTAGGAAGGTTTTTAATCGCACTTCATAACCTCAAAGGTTATTTTCCCCAATATACCGATGCAGTAGACAAAATCCTCTTAGATTGGTCATATTTGCGAGTAGTGAGAAACGGTAAAATTAATAGCGCCATTATTAATAAAGATGCTAATGGTAGAACCCTCACCAGAATTCATCCAGTTACCCATTTAGGTTATGAAGAATATGCTGCTCGCGGATTTCAATTGTGGGGATTTACTGCTGATAAATCTGCAATTGGTGGTGAATATAAAATGATGGAGGTAGAAGGAGAAAAAATTCCCATACAAAGAGTAAGTAATGCTAAAAATTCTCAGGAAAATCAATATACAGTTAGTAATCCTTTCCTCCACTATGGACTAGAATTAGGTTTCGATCCCCAAATGCAATCTCTTGTTTCCGGGATGTTAGCAGCACAAACAAAACGCTACCGTCGTCAAGGTATCTTTACAGCTTCAGCTACTACTTTAATTCATCAAGAACCCTACATTCTCCACAGTACTATAGTTGGTCAAGAAAAACCTTGGGCAACTCTTACAGATGACGGAAAGATTGTCAGCCAAACTCGTATTGTCAGTACAGCAGCAGCTTTTGCTTATTCTGCTTTATTCCCTGAAAATCAATATGCACGGGAGTTATATCAAATTACCATCGATTTATATAACCCCTTATTAGGTTACTACGAAGGGTTTTATGAAAAGACAGGGAAACCAGTTTTAGGTTTTAGCAGTACTACTAACAGTATCATTTTACAATCTTTACTTTATAAATTAAACAATCAACAGCCCTTGGTAGTTGAAAATACAGATATGAATTCCCCTTGGTGGCGAGCAGTTGCTGAGGGTAATTCTGGCAATGGTTTACCCGATATACCCAAACAAAAAATACGTCGATTTTCTAATTCTTCGGGTAGCTATTGGACTTCCCAAAATAAAAATAGTCCCAAATAATTTATTTACTTTAATCAAAGACTCATGAACAATTCGATTCCTTTAGTTGAGAATTCCTCTGCAATTTTCGTTAATATTCATTCCCGTCTTAAACAAAGAACTCTGCTTTTTCGTTACTTAGTTATCATTAATCTTATTTTTGGAGCCTGGTATTTAGAATGGCGGATTAATAACTCTTTAAATTTTCAAGCTCTATGGTTATCAATTCCCCTATTAATGGCAGAAATTTATAGCTATATAGGTGGTGTTATATTTTTAATTGGATTGTGGCGACCCATAATCCGAAAAGTGAAATCACTAAATCAAATGACACCACCATTCCCACCTGATGAATTACCAACTATCGATGTTTTTATTACTTGTTACAACGAACCTGTAGAAATTGTAGAAACAACAGCTAAAGCAGCTTTAAAAATTGATTATCCTGTAAATAAATTATTTGTCTATATTCTCGATGATGGGAACTCAAAAGAAATAGGAGAGATGGTAGAAAGATTATGCTTAGAAGACCTACAATCCCCTTTAATACAACAACAAGCAGAACGAATCGATGCTGAAAGATTACACTTAATTACTCGTCTTCAAGAAATTCAAAAATTAATCCCAGAAGTTTCCCAAGCCGAAGATTTTTTACAGTCATATCAATTAAAAATTCAAAGCGATTTAAATGAATTAAGCACAGTGTTATCTTGGTTTGATAACTTATACAATCCTTTAATACCTCAGCATACTTGGTTGGAAATTAAAACTGCTCTCGCAGAAGGATTTGATAACGCGGTAGTTCATGCACATAAAAAATTACCACCTGAAACTTTAATTGATATACAACTAGTAATATACAGTCAATCTATTGAAATACAGATTTTTGATAGAGGACCTGGGCTGAATTGGGAACAACATTTAAAAAATATGCCAGATGAAGTCCATGAAGATGCAGAATGTGGACGTGGTATCGGTATTATGCAACAAATAGCCGACAATATCAGCTATATATCCTTGCCAGATAATCGTAATCGTTTATCAATAATTAAATATTATGAACCTATTTTAGAAACTGAAAACAAAGATATTTACAATTACCAAAAAATTATTAGATATTTACACAGTCTAAATAAACTAATTACTTTTTCTCATCCTCAAGAGGAAAAAATAAGTAATTATATATCAAAAGAATATCAATCCCTAGAACAAGCTATTTATCACAAAGAATTAGAATTGAGTCAATTAGCTCGTTGTCGTTATATTGCTCGTCCTAAACCAAAGGGAAAGCCACATCATGCAAAAGCTGGGAATATTAATTATGCAATTTTTTCAGGAGAAACAGCAGGAGAATTTATCCTAACTTTAGATGCCGATCATATTCCCAAACCAGAATTTATTCAACGAGTATTACCCTATTTCTATAATTATAATCTTTATACTGGTCAATACGAGAATAATCAAATTGCTTTTGTCCAAACTCCACAAACATTTTATAACCTACCTCCTGGAGATCCATTTGGACATCAAGCTCATTTATTTTATGGTCCAATTCAACAAGGTAAGGATGGCATGAATTCTGCCTTTTATACAGGCACAAATGCTATTGTACGCAGAGAAGCTTTAATTAGCGTAGGGTTACAAAATTTCGCCGATGAATATAGCAAACAAGTAGATAAATTAGACGAATTTGATTTAATCGGTGGAGTATCTAGTAATAGCATTACAGAAGATATGAATACAGCTATGCGTCTACATGATGCTGGTTGGAAATCTGCTTATCATCATGAAGAATTGTCAGCAGGATTAGCACCAGATGATTTAAGTTCCACTCTCAAACAGCGTTTGCGTTGGGCACAAGGTACAATACAAGTATTATTGCGTGAAAATCCCTTTGCTAAACCTGGATTGACTATTTGGCAACAATTGCAGTATTTCCAGACAATGTATAGCTACTTTTCTGGTTTTTTTACAGCTATTTTTATCGCTTGTCCAATTATCTATTTCTTCACAGGAATTATCCCTATCAGTACATTTGGTGCTGAATTTGCTATCCACTTTCTCCCTGCATATATCCTAAATCGATTGACTTTTATTGTCGGTGCTTGGGGAATTACTGCTAGAGAGTTGTGGCGTTCCGAACAGTATGCAATTGCACTTTTTCCCCTACTAATTCAAGCAGTAGTGAGTGTATTTACAGGAGGAAATATTAAATTTCAAGTTACGCCCAAACAACGTCAAAATGGAGCTTATCTCAACTTAGTATTGCCCCAACTGCTAGTATTTATACTGACGATTTTAGGCATTATTTTTTGTATATATAGATATATGAGGGGAGAAATATCAACTCCCAATACATATTTAATTAATGCAGCTTGGTCAATTTATAATTTATCACTATTATGGGTAATTATTCGAGCTGCGATTTGGAAACAAAAAAATACTTAATTGACCATTTTCATGGAAAAATATTGCAAAGGGGTGTCATTTTCATCATGAATAATAAAATAAAAACTATTCAGCCATCCGGAATTTTAGACAGTATTCATGGCAATAAATTAAGGCGCGAGATTATCGATTTAGCTGAAAGTGGAGCCGATATTATCTTAGTCAATTTATAAGATATTACCTTTATCAATAGTTCTGGTATCGGGGCTTTAGTAGCATCTCTAAAAGCAGTTGTTAGTGCTAATAAACAACTGTATTTATGTTCTTTAAATGACCAGTTAAAGATAATTTTTGAATTAACTAGAATGCAGAAAGTCTTTAAAATTTTTAATAACATAGATGATTTTCAAGAACATGTTATATCAGTAATTTAGGCTAAATTCATCATAATTTTGGTTTTTCCTTATTAACAAAAAGTTATCTTTAATAAGGAAAAATCATCATCTAATACTGATTGTCCACTCATCTTTTGAATATATTTAAAGATGTTTTCTAAATTTGATTGCTTATTTTCTGCAAGCAGAAATTCTACAAAAGCATCCAATCCCCAAACTTTTCCATTACCGTGCATAATTTCATAGACACCATCACTAAAAACATAAAGAGTAGTTTCTGGTTCAATTTTACAAGTCTCTTGGTCAAAATCAAACTGATCCAGAATACCAATAGGAATACTTTCTGTTGATAGCTTTATAACTGAATTACTATCTTTCTGTATTAAAATAGCAGGTGGATGTCCCGCGCAAGAGTAAACTAATTCTCGTTCGATTCGCTTATAAACACCATACCAGATGCTAAAGTAGTTTTCTCCATTTTCTGTATCAATTTTAAAAATATAATTTAGTTTTTTTAAGACATCTACAGGCTGATAAAAATTAATATTCGCCAAGGATTGTGTTCGTAAAATATTCAGTACAGAAACCGATAATAATGCAGACTTAATACCGTGTCCAGCAACATCTACTAAATAAATTACCAAGTTATTATCATCAAGCCAATAATAGTCAAAAATATCACCTCCTAGCTGAGTTGAAGGAACAAAAATTTGTTCAGTATTTACTTCACCAGTAATAGTAGATGGTAAAAGAGAACGCACATATTTAGCAGCCTGTTCTAATTCAGATTGCAGTATCAAATTCCATTTTTGTGATTCTTCTTCTGCTTGTTTGCGTTTGATAAACTGACCTATTTGACTGCCAATTGTGACCAGAAACGTCAGCAAATCGGCATCATCATATTTTATGTCACAGCTAAAAAAAGTCATGACTCCTATTTTTTTGCCATCGCTATTAATTGGCACTGCAAAACCAGATTTCAAGCCTATTTTTTCTGCAATTGCAACTCTCTTCCAGCGCGAGTCTTCAACTAAATTGCTTATCCATAATGGTTCGTTATTTTCCCAAACAATACCAGGTAATCCAATTCCAGGCTTAAAAGTTATGGATTGAGTAATATTTTTAAACTCTAAAAAATCATCAGATGGTAAATACCAAATTTCTACGGGTTCTAAAACATTTTGTTGTGGATTTATACTCCATAACTCCCCTATTGCCCACCCAAAATTTCTACATATTGCTCGGATAAATTTAGGTGTTGCTTCCTTGAGAGTAGCAGATTCTGCCAAAATTTGGGTGACACTATATTCTATTTTCTGGTATTGTTCTTGCCGCTTGAGTTCAGTAATATCATTAAGAGTTCCAGAAATACTAATTGGATTATTGTCTGCTGTCAACATCAAACAGGCATATATTTCTATCCATCCTATACTACCGTTACGATGTATATAGCGTAATTGATAGCGACAATCTGGAGTGGATTCTTGAATGTGATTACTATTCATGAGGATAGTATTATATGCTAGATACCATTGGCGATCATTAGGATGAATAAAATCCACAAAGTTTTTTCCTAAACTTTCCTCAACCAAAAATCCCGTAATTTTTTCCCAAGCAGAATTAAGAAAAGTGAATTGTCCTTCAGTATTTGTTTGAAAGATAACCTCTTTGAGACTATTAACAACTGAACGATATTTTTTTTCGCTGTCTCGCAGTGCTTTTTCAGCCCAACTTGCTTCTAAAAGACGACGTAAGCGTTGTCGTAGCACTGCTGGACGAATAGGTTTAGTGACAAAATCAGTTGCACCAACTGCAAAAGCGCGATCCACTGATTCTTTATCCTCAAGTCCAGTAATCATTAACACTGGTACTTGGAATTGCGCAGTACAAGAACTATCTTCCGATGAATTATTTAATGGCATATTGTGCAATTTTTCACAACAGGTAAATCCATCCATTTCTGGCATTATTGCATCTAATAAAACCATATCTGGTTGATGTTCCTTGTAAGCAGCCAAACACTGTTCTCCATTCTCAACTTCTATAATTCGATAACCATCTTGTTTGAGAATCAGATTAAGCATGATTCTGGTTGATTTATCGTCATCAGCTAGTAGTATTAGAGGAGATTTTTGATAAGTTTTAGTATGCATCTTGTTTTTGCTCCTAGCTATAAAATTTCAATTTTATATAATTCCTAAAACAGCTTTTTTTCCGGTCTTCAATCTCCAATGAGAGTATTTCATTACTTTTCTATCAAAAAATATCAACTAAGATTTCAGGCTGACTAATTTTCTCTAGCAATATTCTCTATAATAATTCCCATAAATGGTTTCTGATTGATAATTTACAACTAGGATAAATATCAAATCCAATCTAGATACTACTTTCAGTATTTTCACCCAACTGAATTATTAAGAAAAAGTTTATGATAGTTGCCACTATGTATTTTTCAAGCCAAAAATGCGGAAAAATTTGGGTTTAGGAACTAAATTTAATGTCCTATTGATATTTATTCTGATTGTTGGCAGTATTATTAGCGGTATGGCTTTATCATCTGCAATGTATAACCAAGCTGAAATAGAAGTCAAGGAAAGAGCAGCAATGCTTATCCAGACTATGAATTCAGTTAGAAACTACACTAGTGAAAATATTCAACCACTTTTTGCAGATAGTTTAGAGGGCAGCCCAAATTTTATTAGAGAAACTGTACCTACCTATTCTGCCAGAGAAATATTTGAAAATTTCCGTCAAAACCCAATTTACAGTAATTTCTTATATAAAGAAGCAACATTAAATCCTACTAATCCTAGAGATAAAGTGGATGATTTTGAGTCTAAATTAATCCAAAAATTTCGTCAAGATAAGGATTTAACAGAGCTTACGGGTTATCGAAATATCTCAGGTAAGAATTTATTTTATATTGCTCGTCCATTAACAATCCAAAAAGAAAGTTGTTTGCAATGTCATGGGAATCCCGAACAAGCACCCAAAAGTCTGATTGCTACTTATGGTTCTCAAGCAGGTTTTGCTTGGAAACTCAATGATATAGTTGCGTCTCAAACTATTTATGTTCCTGCTGATAAAGTGTTTGCAAAATCTAAGGAATATTTTGTATTTACAATTATAATTTTTATTAGTATTTTTAGTATTTTAGTGGTTTTGATTAATGTTTTTTTTAAAGGTTCAGTAATTAAACCAATTAAGCAATTAATTAAAATGACTGAAAGGCTGAAAAAAGGAAATATAAATCTTACATCAGAAAACTATTTTCAGTGCCTCAATTTTAGAGAAATTTCTAGGTATAAAGATGAACTAGGAGAACTGGTAAAAGCATTTCAACACATGGCTTTAGAAGTCATCGCAAGGGAAAATAAGCTGAATCAAGCTAAGGAAGAAATAAGACGTAGTGAAGAATATTTTCGTTCTTTAATTGAGCAGGCATCAGATGTTATTGTTATTATAAACGAGGAACAAAATATCTCTTATGTTACTGCTTCAGTTAAATCAATTTTAGGATATACAACAGAAGGATTAATTAATAATAATATTTTGGATTATGTACATCCAATAGAGAAGGAGAAAGTAGCAAAATTATTCCATGAATTCAATCAAAGTCATCAATTATCAACAGCAATAGAATTAACTTTTTGTCATCAAGACGGTTCTTGGCACATATTAGAAGCAGTTTGTAATAATTTACTACATGACCAAATTGTTCAAGGCATTATTATTAATCTTCGTGATTTAACCGAGCGCAAACAAGCAAATGAAAGATTAAGGTTATTAGAGTCAGTAGTAGTGAATGCTAATGATGCCATTGTCATTACTGAAGCTGAACCAAATGATGCACCATATGGACCAAAAATTGTCTATGTCAATAAAGCATTTACGGAAATGACGGGTTATAGTTTAGAGGAAGTCTTAGGAAAAACACCCCGTATTTTACAAGGTGCAAAAACAGACAAAACCAAATTGATTCAAGTTCGCAATGCTATTAAAAAATGGCAACCAGTTAACGTAGAATTAATCAATTATCGCCAAGATAGGACAGAGTATTGGGTAGAAATGAATCTTGTACCCATCGCTAATGAAAGCGGTTGGTTTACTCATTGGGTTGCGATAGAAAGGGATATTACAGAACGCAAATTAACTGAAGAAGAATTGCGAGGTAGCGAAGCATCAATTCGTAATTTATATGAAGTTATAGCAAATCAGGAGTTGAACTTTACAGAAAGGGTTGAACAAATGCTGAATATGGGATGTCAGCGATTTGGTTTAGAAATTGGTATACTTAGCAAGATAGAAAATAATTCTTATGAAGTAATTGCAGTCCAAATTCCTACAGATTCACCACTGCAAATTTATCCCGGAGATATTTTTGATTTGAGTCAAACATATTGTAATGAAACTCTCCGGGTAAATAAGCCAATTTGTATTCTGAAAGCTGGGGATAATATTAAATGGAAAAACCATCCTTGTTACATTAATAATCAGCTAGAAAGTTATATAGGAACTACCGTAATTGTAGGTGGTGTGATTTATGGAACTCTAAATTTTTCCAGTTGGAGTCCTAAATTATCCAGTTGTAGGGCAGTACAAATAGAACTCTTAAGATTAATGGCTCAATGGCTGGGTGGTGAAATTGAGCGTCAACAGTTCCAAATGGCTCTGCAACAACAGTTACAGCGCACAATTTTACTAGAAAAAATTACCCAAGAAATTCGCCAAAGTTTAAATACACAACAAATTTTTCAAACGACGGTGGAGCAAGTTGGTAAATTATTTGGGGTTAATCGCTGTGTACTTCATACCTATATTAAATACCCTGCTCCACAACTTACCTGTGTGGCTGAATATTTAACCGCTGATAATATATCAATGCTGCATACAGAAATACCTATTTTGAATAACAAACACGCACAAAAAGTATTATCTCAAGATGCAGCAGTTGTTTCCCATGATGTATTTAATGAACCCTTATTGAAGGAAGTAACTGTAATTTGCGAACACCTGAATATGAAATCTATGGTGGCAATTCGTACTTCTTATCAAGGACAAACTAATGGAGTATTAGGTTTGCATCAATGCGATTACATAGGTTATTGGAAAAAAGATGAAATTGAATTACTAGAAGCGGTTGCTGCTCAGGTAGGTATTGCTCTTGCTCAAGCACAGTTGCTGGAGAGAGAAACTCAGCAAAGTGAACAATTAGCTCAACAAAATGAGGAATTGAATTTAGCAAAAAAAGCAGCAGAAGCAGCTAACCGTGCCAAAAGTGAATTTCTGGCTACTATGAGCCATGAAATTCGCACACCAATGAATGCAGTAATTGGAATGACAGGATTACTTTTAGAGACTAAATTAGATGAGCAACAACTAGATTTTGTGCAAATTATTCGTAGTAGTGGTAATGTTTTATTGACATTAATTAATGATATCTTAGATTTTTCTAAAATTGAAGCTGGTAAACTAGAGTTAGAAGAACAACCTTTTGACTTACGTTCTTGTATTGAAGAAGCACTGAATGTATTAGCAACAAAAGCTTCAGAAAAACAATTGGAATTAGCATATCTCATCGATCCATTAACTCCTAATCAGATTGTAGGGGACGTTACTCGTCTACGACAAATATTAGTTAACCTGCTAAGTAATGCAGTTAAATTCACAAAAGCTGGAGAAGTAATCATCTATGTGAAGGCAAATTTGCAGGATAAGAATGAAGATGAATCTTCATTACCAATTTACGAAATTGAATTCGCAGTTAAAGATACTGGTATTGGTATTCCTGCGGATAAAATGGAGCGTTTATTTAAATCTTTTAGCCAAGTAGATGCATCTACAACACGTCAGTATGGGGGAACAGGACTTGGTTTAGCTATTAGTAAACGCTTGAGTGAAATCATGGGTGGGAAAATGTGGGTAGAAAGTGAGGTCGGGGTTGGCTCAACTTTTTACTTCACAATCTTAGGAAATGCTGCTCTTGATGCACTACATCAACAAGAAATTTTCAATCAAGAATTTATTGGCAAACATCTATTAATTGTGGATGATAATGCAACTAATAGAAAGATTATTAACTTACAAACACAATTATGGGGAATGAGTAGTTGTGCTGTATCTTCAGGAAAAGAAGGCTTGGAATTGATTGCCAAAGGAGTTAATTTTGATATAGCAATTATAGATATGCAAATGCCTGATATTGATGGTTTAACCCTAGCGAGAAAAATTCGTCAATATCCTGACTATCACAATTTACCATTAGTCATGTTAACCTCTTTATGCAAACAAGATATTACTCCCCAAGCAACTGATATAAATTTTGCTGCTATACTTAACAAACCCCTACAAAATCATCAACTACATCGTGTATTAGCTCAAATTTTTGGTGCAAAAATAATTAAAGTCAGCCCATCTTCTGTAAAGACTGCAATAAATCAATCACAAACACAAAACTCTTCTATACAAAACCTGCGTATTTTGTTAGCAGAAGATAATGTAGTCAATCAAAAACTGGCTATTTTGACTCTTAAAAAAATGGGACATGCTGCTGATATTGCTAGCAATGGATTAGAAGTAATTGAAGCACTACATCGTCAACCTTATGATATGGTATTGATGGATGTGCAAATGCCAGAAATGGATGGATTAACTGCAACACAGGAGATTTGCAAGTATTGGTCATCTTCATCTCGTCCTCGGATTATTGCCATGACTGCCAATGCAATGCAAGAAGATAAGGAAAAATGTTTGCAAGCTGGCATGGATGATTATATCAGTAAACCAATTCGAGTTGAAGAATTAAAACAAGCCCTCAGTCGTTGTCAACCACTTACTTTTAATCAGTCATATTTAGTGGAAATAACACAGAATCAAACGATTGATACTACAGTTTTACAAACATTAATTGATATGGCTGGAGAAGAAGCTCCCATTATTATTAATGAGTTAATTAATAGTTATTTACAAGATGCTGAGGTGAGACTAAAAACCATTGCTACTGCAATAGAAGGGCAAAATCCATCACTATTATATCAAGCTGCTCATGCTCTCAAATCTGCTAGTGCTAATATTGGTGCTAATACCATGGCTGATTTATCTAAACAGTTAGAAGCCATTAGCCGTGCTGGCAATATCGATGGTACAGCAACATTATATATGCAGCTTCAAGGAGAATATCAACAAGTTAAAAACTCATTACAATTATATTCACAACAGACTATTAACTCTTAAGCTATGGGATTTTCTGCCATTTTTACCTTCATATTTGCAATTTACAGATTAAATGTCATCATGAGAAAGTCAATATTGCCACGATGTTGTAAATGTCAACTCATTTAAGACAATTTTTGCATTTATTATTAATTTTATCTATACAAAAGATATTTATACAATTTCTGCAATCTCTAATTGTATGTGTTTGTATATTAGTGTCATCAACTGAAACCCAGGCAATAGCAAAAAATTCTTGGATAAAGAATATAGAAAATGATGACTTATTACAATTAGAATTAACTCCTCAAGCAACTGATAGTGATTTGCTCAAATTAGACAAGTTATCAAAACAAAAAATCTCTCCTTTAGAAGTAGATTCTTTTTTAATAGCTGCTCCAGAAAACTTGAATCCAGGATTAAAATTACCTCCTCCACCAGAACCAAAGCCAAAGCCAAAGCCAAAGCCAAAGGAACCAACAGAGAGTAATAAAAAATTACCTCCTTCATTAGTATTAGAAAGTCTAACTCCAAATTTTAGTTTTTCTGAAGATAAGTTTGGGCAAAGTAATTTATTTATTGAAGAAACTGCTGTATTTCGTTTACCTAATGGCAATAAAGTCAAATTTAAAACAGGCTTTAATTCCTTCAAACAGGAAGAAATAGACACAATTAATAATATTCCGCTCCAATTTGGATGGGAAGGAAAAATTGACAAAGTAAATTTAGCTATTAACGGAGGAGTTGATATATTTAATCGTTTGCCAATTGTTCCTAATTTTAGCTTTAAAGCAGAATATCCTATTTTTGCTAACGTTAATTCAGATGGAAAATTAAAATCATTATTAGTAGCAACTGGAGTAGTGGAACACGCACCTTATAAATTCAATGCTGAAACCTTAGATAATCAAATCAAATTTTGGCGTATTCGACCTAGTGTATATTGGCAAATAGATCCCCAGACAAGTTTTTTCTCTTTAGGACAATTTGGCTTTTTCAATGATGGTAACCAGGAATTTCAATCTTTTAGTCGATTAGAACGTAAATTAGGTCAATTTTCTGTGGCTACAAATCTATTTACTTGGAGTTTTCAGCAAAATTTAGGAGAAGATAGCGGTTATTTTTCTCCTCCTGATTTTCTCGTCTATAATGCTGAAATTGCTTGGCAAGGAAATATATTTAAATTTTTAAAATGTAGATTATCAGCTAATTTTGGTAAGCAGAGACTCAGAGGAACATGGGACAATGCAAATAGTTATCAAGCCCTTTGTACTAGTCAATTTTCATCAAATGTAGAACTAGATTTAGGATATTCTTTTTCTAATATCCGCGCACGCGATACTAGAGATAGTTCATATAACAATCAATCTCTCACAGGACAGTTACGAATCAATTTCTAAAATACTTCACTTTCAGGACAACTATATTTTGTGGATGTGGATGAATACGGTTCAGTTAAGGAAAATAGTAAGTTGGGTAGAGTGACAGTGTAAACGACCAAAGAGAGGCTCCGCGTCTACGTTCCTCAACCTACAGCAGTTTTAGTTTTCAGGCTTAACTGTAGCTTGCTTTTGCGCAGCAGTACGGTATTGTTTTATAGATATAAATTTACTATAAAATTACTATTTGATTTTTGTTGGCTTAGCCTGCGCTTGCGCTTAGAAATACGTAGGCTGTGTTGTCCCATAGCGCAACGTACTATCAATGATTTAAGGTGCGTTAGCCTACGGTATAACACACCCTACATCTACATTTACATTAAACTTATATTGCTTCATATACATTGAATTTTTCTCGCCGACTTACTTATCCTATTCTCGGTGTGAGTATATTTATATTTGATATTATGGATATATTTACGAACTAGGAATTTTGCAACTTATTTTGACTCTCAGTATTAATATTGATTTGTTTCTAAAAACTTGTAAACTTTATAGTTGCCATTTAGTCTACTAGGCAAATAGTCCTAGAATAATGTTGATAAAAAATAGGGACTATTTTAAATTTTCATAAATGGGTATTGCCATACAAATATAAACAATGGAAGCGGTTTTTTTTTAACAATGGCATTTCCCCTTATTGTATTTTCCAAAAATTTCTTTATCAAACACAAACAAAAAAATAGTAAATTTGCGAATTTCCAATTTTTGATTTATGGATTTTAATGTTTATTGTGAGACTTATTGTTCCTTTTAGGCTTCAACAAACTTCTTTGGCTAAGTTGATTTAATAACCTATTTTTTGTAAGCACTCAATAATCTCTTATTTTTGACAAAATTTAAGGAACTTTAAAATGACTACTACTAAAAGAATCAATTTAACCGAAGAGAATGAAGTTTGGTATGGCTGGGAAAATGACACTAACTATGAAGTATTTGCAGGAGGAGGAGACGATACTCTCTATGGCTTTGATGGTGATGATACCCTTGATGGTGGAATGGGTAACGATGAAATTTATGGCGCAAATGTGAGTGATTCTTTAAGAGGTGGTCAGGGACACGATAAGTTAGATGGTGGGGAAGGTAACGACACCCTGAATGGTGGAGAAGGTGACGACACCCTTTTTGGTTACACTGGTAACGATACCTTGCTGGGTGGTGATGGTAATGATTTGATTTTCGGCTATGATGGCGATGACTGGATAGATGCAGGTGCAGGCACAGATACCGTTTCTGGTGAAAACCATCAAGACACCATATATGGAGGAGATGGAGACGATTACCTTGATGGTGGAAATGGGAAAGACACCATATATGGTGAAATTGGGAATGATTACCTAAATGGTTATAATGGTCAAGATTACTTAGACGGGGGTGCAGATAATGACACATTGGATGGCGGTAGTGCCGATGATACCCTAGTTGGAGGAGTGGGTAACGACTCACTCGATGGTGGAGATGGTAACGACCAACTAGACGGAGTTGGTATTTCTGGGATTAATTCAATTGATATCCTGATTGGTGGAAATAATGCTGATACATTTATCCTCGGTAATCATACCCAGGTTTACTACGATGACGAAAACCTTAATAGCAATGGTGTAAATGACTACGCAATACTTAAGGATTTTCACCGTCTTGAAGATAAGATTCGCCTCCACGGTTCAGCCAATAATTATGTTGTTGCAGATATTCCCACTGAACTAGAAACATCTTTTGCTAGTGTTACATCCGCCATTTATTTGGATACTGATGGTAGTGGGGATTGGGGTAACACAGATGAATTAATCGCAGTGGTAGAGAATATCAGTGCTAATAGCTTAGTGCTGGATGGAGATTATTTTGAATACACCGATAATCCAAATGCCTTTCCCTGGCATCCAGACAATGATTCTGGCTGGGAACTAGTATTTAGTGATGAATTTAATGCCACTGCCTTGGATCTCAATAAATGGAACACACGTTATACCACTTTCCCGCAATATGACGGTCGAACTAACCCTTGGAATAACGAATCTCAGTACTATGTTGGTGATAATGAAGTCATCGATGGAGTAGTCCATGATGCCTTTGAATTTGACAATGGTATTTTACGTATAGTTGCTAAAGAGTTACAACAACCCACCACTGCCGAAATTGGTTCACCTACCGCAGGTTTAGAGGATGTCAAAACCTTTGACTATACATCTGGTATGCTTTCCAGCCATAACAACTATGCCTTCACCTATGGCTATATGGAAATTCGCGCCAAAGTGCCCATAGGACAAGGAATCTGGCCCGCTTTCTGGATGTTACCCTCTTCCGGAGAATGGCCCCCAGAAATTGATGTGATGGAAATGCGTGGAGATAGACCAGATACTGTATTTAACACAGTACACTACGAAGATAACTCGGGCAATCATCAGTATTTTCAGGGAGAACAGACATTTTCTGGTATTGATTTTTCTCAAGACTTCCATACCTTTGCAGTCAATTGGAACTCAGACAAACTAACTTGGTACATCGATAATCATGCGGTGTTTACAACCGACAATAACATTCCTGATGTGCCTATGTTTTTGCTGGCTAATCTTGCCATTGGTGGTTATTTTCCCGGTTCTGCAGATGAAACTACCCCAAACACTAACAATTTTGAGATTGACTACATCCGTGTTTACCAGGATGCATCAGGTATCTTACATGGTGGTTTAGCTGATGATACACTCACCAAAGAAATTGGCAGTCTCTTTGGAGAAGCAGGAAACGATATTCTCACAGGAGGGACGGGTAATAACACCCTGAATGGTGGAGAAGGCAATGATACACTAATTGGTGTTGATAAGACAGCTATGCAACCCGGTCTAGGTGAAACAGATACATTCACAGGTGCAGAAGGTCAAGATACCTTTGTTTTAGGTGACGGTACGAATGTATACTACAACGATGGGGATAATTTCCTCCCCGGTTTAGAAGACTACGCCTTAATTACAGATTTTAATAGTACAGAAGATATAATCCAGCTGACTGGTCAAGTAAATGATTATGTTCTAGGCGCTGTATCTTTTGTAACTGGAACTGGGATTTATCAAGACACTGATGCAGATGCAACCTTCAGTTCCATGGATGAATTGATTGCAGTTGTGCAAGGAAATACTGGATTCAGCCTCACAGATAGTTCCTTCCTGTACGTTTAATTACAGCGGTTTTTAGTTGAGTGCAATACAACAACAACCTCACCCCGGCTAAAGCCACCCCTCTCCTTAGTAAGGAGAGGGGTTGGGGGTGAGGTTCTGAGTGTATTCCATCGAAGTGAAAAGCGCTATATTTATGCCTTGGGATGCTCCCACTTAATATTTGGCGTTGCTGATTTTAAGTATGAATCTGGGACAAAGGTTTTGGAATCATGCAAAATCTTGCATTACGCCATGGATTCAGCAATGCCTGATATTTTTTCCTATTAACTCGATCACTTGCAAGCAATTACAAGCAATGGCATTTTGTGGATCAAACTTGAGTGCTTGTTGCCAAGATGAGATCGCTTGTGGGAATTCTCCTTGCAATGCGGATAATTTACCAGCCAAGGCATGGAAATCTGCATTGCTATAGTATAAAGCAATAGCTCTATTATTCTGGGCTGTTGCCTCTGGATAACGTCCTTGTGTGCATAAATCTAGTGCTTGTTTGTGATACCAGATGGCTTGGTCGGAAAGACGGCACAAATCAGACAAATCTGCTTTGCAACGTCTACAAGTTAGGGAGGAAGATGAACCAGAGTGATCATGATTACCCTGCTCAATAGATCCTCTGCTTCCCTTTCGCGGACGATAAACTGCACCACACACAGGACATTTCATGATTTCTCACTCTGACTCATTGGTACTAGCATAGTAAAGAAAATCTTCCAGTTCTGATTGCAACTCGGGTAGTTGTGCACTATTGTTGGCGATCGCATTTTCAATGTCTGCTAATAAGTCTTGTAATTCCTCTGCTTGTTCAGAGTCCATAGTTTCTAGTAATTGTTGAGCGCGGTTTAAAAGTGGAGCCATTTCTGGAGCAATTGCTACTGCTGTATTTTTTGGGGAAACGTCAATTGTTTCATCACTTGCAAACAATGCCTCTAAATCTGCCCTTGCTTGCTTCAATTCATGGCTAGAGAGTTTTTGCATACCTGCATTATTGACTACTAACCTCCCTTGTTGCCCTTTGCCTTTCTCCGTGGTGGTGACGGTGAGAATGCCATTTAAGTCAAAGTCAAAGTGAACTTCGATTTGAATCCCTCCTGCTGGTTTGGGTGGTAAGTTCTCCACTTTAAAGGAACCGAGAGGAACATTTTCTTCAGCGATCGCATTTTCACCCTGAAAAACTTCGATTTCCACCACTTCTTGTTCATCAACCAGAGTGGAATAAACATGGGAGCGAGAAACGGGAACAACGCTATTGCGGGGAATAATCACACTAAAGTAACCTGGCATAATACCCATTGGGGTAGATACAGCGGCAGCAATACCCAGGGAATGGGGAATCACATCTACAAGAATGGCATCTACAGATTCACCTACCAATACCCCAGCTTGTAAAGCTGCTCCTAAAGCCACACACAGGTCTGGTTGAATACCATCAGTGGGAGTTTGCCCCAAATGCTCCTCAATCATTTGTTGCACTATAGGGATGCGTGTGGAACCACCAACTAGGATAACCCGGTCGATGTCCTCTGGTTCTAGGTTAGCATCTGCTAGGGCACGGTCGATAGCTTCTAGGGTTTCTTCTAATAATGGGCGAATTAATTCTTCAAAATCTGCCCGCGCTACTTCTGTTTCTAAATGTAGGGCAGTTTTACCCTTACTACCCAAAAAGGCTTCCCGCACTGTGGCAAATGCGTAGGAACTCAGGTCAATTTTTAACTGCTCAGCGGCTCGCAAAAGCCGTGCCTGGGTGGCGGCATCATCTGGCACATCCACACCATGCTGTTGCCGGAATAGATCCCCTAGATGGAGTTGCAAAAGCCTGTCAAAGTCGTCTCCACCCAAGCGGTTATTACCATGACTAGCTAGTACCTCTGTGACTTCCCCCGTAATTTCCACAATCGACACGTCAAAAGTACCACCTCCCAAGTCATAAACCACAACCCGTTCTGTCTCTTGGGAACGCAAATCATAAGCTAAAGCTGCTGCCGTTGGTTCGTTAATAATTTGCAGTACCTCCAAACCAGCGATCTCCCCAGCAGTTTTAGTTGCTTGTCGTTGAGCATCTGTAAAGTAAGCTGGAACCGTAATTACTGCTTGGGTAATTGTTTCTCCTAAAGCACTCTCAGCCCGTTGTTTCAGCGCACGGAGGATAATCGCCGAAACTTCATGGGGTAAATATTCTTTATCTCCTAAAATGGTTTTGTGGTCAGTTCCCATCCAGCGCTTAATTGACTTCACAGTGCGTTCAGGTGCTGCTGCATACTGTCGCAGTGCTTCCCGTCCCACCAGCAGTTTACCCGCATCGCTAAACCCCACACAGGAAGGTAAAATCAAGTCGCCATCTTCTCCTGGCAATACCCGCACCTGTCCGTTTTCGACAATTGCTACTTCCGAATTCGTTGTACCTAAGTCAATACCAACTGCTTTCATAAAATTTAATATTTATAAAGTTATTTACCCTTATTCCTAGCTCCATCACATTCCACATTTGCAATCCCTTGGGTCGTAGTAGACTTTAGGCGATCGCACTTGCAGAGGATGACAGCTTCACCATTAGATATAAGGTTACAAGATATTGAGCATTGGGGTATAGTTCTCCCCCTGCTTTACTTAACCTGTCAATTTTGGATTGGTTGAGTATTAGTGCTTCATCGCATTAGTTCTAAGGAGTAACAGATCCCCGACTTCTTAAAGAAGTCGGGGATCTAAACCATCCCCGACTCATCAAAATTAATGCGATAGACCACTAGTTCTTACCCCACCATTCAGCTATACTAGACTTAGTTTATAGACTTAGTTTTAAAATTGATGAAAACTGTCAATATTCACTACTGCAAAACGAACTTTTCACGTTTGTTATCCCGCGTGCAACTTGGAGAAGAAATCATTATTTCCAACCGAGGTATTCCCGTAGCAAAGTTGGTTCCACTTAGTACCTCATCCAATCGGCAAGCTAGTTTAGGGTTGGATCGAGGGCGTTTTATCGTCCCAGAAGACTTTAACGCTCCTTTGCCAGAAGAGATTTTGGCAGCATTCGAGGGTAGTGAAGAGTGAAACTATTGGTGGATACCCAGTGCTGGTTGTGGTGGTTTGCCCAACCAGAACGCTTGAGTGAGGAAGCGATCGCACACATTGCCGATGAAGCCAACGAATTGTGGTTCTCTGTTGCTAGTGTGTGGGAAATAGGCATCAAAGTTGCAATCGGAAAGTTGCCACTGCCAGAACCAATGGATAGCTACATTTCTAGCCGTATGGTGCAATTGGGAGCGCAATTCCTAGAAATTACAGCAACTCATGCTTTACAAGCCGCTGCATTACCCTTGTATCACCGAGATCCATTTGATAGAATGCTGATTGCACAGTCTCAGTTGGAAGACATGACCCTTGTGAGTGCTGATGCTATGTTGAGGCAATACAAAGATGTTTCCATTCTTTGGGCAGCCAATTCGTGAGTATAGTGGAAAAGCTATCTACAGTCCCCTAAATTAGAGATAATATTTCTATGATTCAGTAATTCTCAACTCATCTATGACTCAAGCCATACCTAAGCTAGTAACCTTTGAGGAATTCGTCGATTGGCTACCCGAAAATACCGGAGTACGCTACGAACTACATAATGGGAATATTGTGGAAATGGCACAACCAGTAGGAGATCATGAAGAAGTTAAAGGATTTTTAGGTATCGAAATTCCTTTTGAAATCAAACGTTTAAGACTCCCCTACATTGTCCCTAACCAAGCTATAGTTAGACCTCTGGAAAAAGATTCTGGTTATTTTCCAGATGTATTGGTGCTAAATCGTGCAAATCTGGCAAATGAACCATTGTGGAAAAAACAATCTACCGTGAGTTTGGGTGCATCGATACCTTTAATAATTGAGGTTGTATCAACTAACTGGCGTGACGATTACTACATAAAATTCGCTGATTACGAAGAAATGGGTATCCCCGAATACTGGATTATAGATTATGCTGCCTTAGGTGGACGTAATTTTATCGGTAACCCCAAACAACCAACAATCTCTGTTTGTAACTTAGTTGATGAGGAATATCAAATCAGTAAGTTTCGAGACAATGACAGTATTATCTCCCAAAGCTTTCCTGAATTGAATCTCACCCCAAACCAGATTTTTCAAGCTGGTTTGGTGTAGTCTTTTAATTGTTGGTTCCTAAATCCCCAGTTCTTGGTGTCCCTACAATCACCTGTGCTTCCCTCAAGACTTTATCACCCCATAAATAACCCCGTACTACTTCCTGAATCACCGTATTTTCTACGATATCTGCCCTTGATTCGCGTCCCACAGCATACATTGTCTGGGAGTCAAATGGTTTGCCCTCAGCAAGAATAGGAACAACACCCCTTTGTCGGAGTATCTCTAAAAGCGATCGCCTAATTAACTCTACACCCTGTTGATTGCTGGTGATAATTTCACTTAAGGATTCTGATGTTGGTGATTTTTCATACTCATTAGATTGAGTAGAATTGACCCCAAAAAATTCTTTAACCTTTTCCCAGAAGGTTTTTTGTGTAATGGATTGTGAATTAGGAGTATCAGATAATTCTTCTTGCCAGTAAGTAGAAGCCCGATCCAAAGCATCCAAAATATTTAGCAAATCTTTGAATAGTTTTTCTTGTTGTTGCTCAAATTGAGCTAATGTCTGCTTTTGGCTTTGTTGCAGACGTATTTGCATTTGTTCTTGATCTGTGCGAGTGACTGACAATGCTTGCGCTAGAGTATCTTGGCTGGAACGCAATAATTTCCCCTGTTGCTTGAGTTCATGGCGCAGAGCAGTCCATTCTGCTACCATTTGATAGGGATCAAAAGAATTGGCAGATTCTGGTGGTTCACCCAAATACTCAGGGGGGGTTTGTTCTGAGTGTAAATAATCCAGAAGTTTGGCAAATAAAGCTTCTTTGTCAGTTGTCATTTGTTATTTGTCATTAGACATCTGGTGGAAAATAATGTAGGGACGTAAAATTTTACGTCTGGAACAAGAGTTGTAGCTGACGCATATTTAATTTTCACGTCTAGGTCTATTTGTCATTTGTCATTGCCCAAAAAATTAAAATGTGGCACGAATTAAATCTTCGAGGCTAATTTCTAATTGAGCGATTGCTTTTTCTTGCACCTGTTGTAATATCTCTGGGTCTACTTCTGCTTCCAGGGGACGAATTTTAAAGAAATCCTGATATTGGCTTGTTTCTCCTTTGCGCAGTGCTTCATAAGCTTCTCGAATTGCTTTAAATTCTTGGGGATAAGTATGAGCAGGAAATTCCCGCAATTTTCGATGATATGCGGCTTTAATTTGGGCAGGAGTAGCACCTGGATCAATTCCTAATTGTTGGTAGTAATCAGTCATAAAAAGTCCTGAATAATTAACTTTTACCTTCTTGACAATGGTATTGCATAAATGTGGGATAATTTTGATGATTTTGTGGCATGGGCATCTTAGTTTGTGTAACGGGCATCTTAGTTTGTGGAACGGGCATCTTAGTTTGTGTAACGGGCATCTTAGTTTGTGGAACGGGCATCCCTGCCCGTCTGTTGGGTTTTGTGGGATGGGCACCTTGCCCGTCTGTTGGGTTTTGTGGAACGGGCATCCCTGCCCGTTTGTTGTATTTCTCAAGCAGATAATATGCCTACCCCACTCATATCATCCCTTAATTCAGCAATGCCGTTTACAATAATTCCCGAAAACCTCTTTTTCTTTTACCTTTTCTTTTCTTTGGCTGAGATGATAAGTCTCCAAAGATAAAGTCTAAATCTAGTTCATCATCTTCATCTTCCTCATCTTCATCATCAAAGAAATCAGGCATATCATTTAACATCTTTTGCTTGAGTTCTGGAAGCATTTTTTCAAGTTCTGATTCGGGAATTTTGTCACCAAACTTTTGTTGAAGTATGATTAATAAGAAGTCATCAATATTTGAGATATCTATCTCGTAAAATTCCTCTGAGTCTGGCATAATTCTTTGAGATTCTCTAGCATCCAGCAACGCTTGTTCTTCCCGGAATGCTTGCAATGCTTTAGAATCTTGTAGACGACGGGCTAATTCAAATCCCTGTTGCTTTAATTGTTCATATTCTCGACTCTCAACCTCGTAGGTTGTAGCTTTAGCTAGTAGCAACAAGGGGTTTTGGGGTTCTCGCTGTAGTGCTGATTCCAAGGCTGGTAAAAGAGTGGTAATCTTGCCAAAACGCCGTGCTTGGAGTTGAATATTTGCCAAAGCATTACCTGGTTGGGGCATGTTCTGGAGGTAGAATTGCAGAGGATATTCTAGTTTTTGGGGACTACTTTCTTTGACAGCTAAAACAACTAAATGGGCAATTCTCGCTTCTGGGTGCTCTGTTGAGAGGTTGAACAATTGTTGCAGATATTGATTTTTCACAGCAGCAATGCCTTTTTCCCGTTTGCTGAATAGATGAACAGAAAGGGCGATCGCCTGCAACACAGGAATTTGTTCCTGACCAGATAATTTTTCCAGGAGAGTATCCCACTGTTGGGTTGCTGTTTTTTGGTTTAATGAAACTCGACCCCCAGAATTAGGCGTACTTTCGACGGCATTCACGAATATCTGACAAGCAGATATGGCTGGATCTTGTTCATCTTCTGCCTGCACTAAACGACTAAAGAAGGGATAACTTAAGGTAGATAGAGCATCTATCCAGGGTAAGACTTTTACTTCTGTATCAACACTGAGGTCGTCAAAATGCTTGCCAAAACGGCGACGAGCTTCATTGTGTGCTTGTTCGTCTCCTAATTTCTCCCAACAAAACAGCAAGGCAGTGTAAATTTCTTCAAAACGACAGCCACCTTCAATGGCTTGGGTAATTAAGGCGATGGCTTCAGTATAATTTTTCTCTGAGGTAGCAACTAATCCCTTGCGTCCCAATACTTCTGGTAATCTAGGAGAAAGAATTTCTGCTACTTGCAAAGATTTGAAAGCATCCCTTTGGCGATTTAGCGCCATGTAACTATCTGCCATCCAGCAATGCAGATGAGCTAGGGTTGATTTTAAGCGTGTATCGGACCATTCTTGGGGCTTTTGTCTTCCTTCCACCTCCAACCACCGCAAAAACTGGCTTAAAACATGTTGGCGTTGTTTGTGAGAATCATTAGCACTCAAGACTTCTAAGAGATTTACTGCCAACTGGGGATTAAAGGGTTTGTCTGTTAACGAAAGCAGCCAAAATAGTTCTGCATATTCTGTTTCTCTTTGATCTAATGCCTGTTGACCTGCAAGAATAAATATTGATTTACGCAGATTCTTGAGTTCTGGGAAGCAAGTTGAATGTCCCTCCATCTGTAGGAACACATGGGCAGCATCGTCATAGTTGTGATTATTAATTAGCCGTACAACTGTCAATGCTAATAGTGCATCTTGGATGACTGGATCTTCTGGTTCCAGATTCTGGAATTCTAGGGGTGAGTGTCCAGTTTTTGCCTGTTGGGCAACTGCCAATCGCTCTAAAATTGGATGTTCCACATACTTTGGATTGCTAAAGGATCTATATGCATACATATCCAAACGATTAGAAGCTGCACCCCAATTACCACTCATTTGCTGGCTGTAAACATTCCAAGCAAGTGGTAAATCTCCTGGGGTGACGGGACGCTTAATTTTTTCAAAAGATGTCAAAGCTGCTTCTGGTTGTCCCTGCTTAAGCGCTAGCACCCCCTGTACCCAGCGGAGTTGGGCAGCATAAAACCTTTTGGGTTGTTCTGTAATTAATTCTTCAACTGTGGCAGTATCTCCCTTAAGCAATAGCAGTTTCAGATAACAGATGCTGTAGTCTTTAACCAGGGTGTCCGTCTCGAAAGCATCACGGAGTAATACCAGCGCTGCATCCAATTGATTTAATTCCAGCAGACATTTAGCTTGCCAATAGTGAACTTCTCCCACCAAACCCAATTCTAAAGCGCGTGCAAAGGATTTTTCTGCCTGTTTAAAATTTTGTTTTTGGAATTCCTGTTTTCCCCGCAACAACCAAATCTCTGATTCTGGGGGACTAAATTTCATTTCCGGGTGCGATCGCTGAATTTTTTTGATTTCTGACAATGCCTGCCGATATTTTTGCTGCCCAAGCAACTCTTGTAATTTCATCCCCAAGGAGTTTTCACTCAGTTCTGTCCCTTTGCTAGAAATCTGTTGGTGTGAGCGCTGTTTGGATTGATGTTTAGCCACTGGAGTTTTTTCCTGATTGTTTCCCCCCTCATAGGAAAGGGTGGCTTTAACTACTCTGTTAGTTTTTATTTTAATGCAAATATAGCGATTTTCACCCTTTGTGCAATATAGTCGTTACAACTTTGGGCAACAAAGCAATGCGCTGGCTTCCCTTTCCCTCTCCTGTTCCCCGACACCCTAGAGTGTTAATTTTGCTGAAGATTTTGAGCAATACCTTTCCTGTAGACCAGCCAGGTAAAGATAGCCATTCCTGCTTGTGTACCCATTAAATCGTGAAGGATATGAAACAAAGCATTCAAACTCACCTGGGGATCGGTATAGGGATTGCCTCCAAACTTATCTAGAAGAAACACAAAGATTAAGTTAACTCCAACTGAGAAAATTGGCACAAGAATAATTTTCCAATCTTTGTCGAGTATTTGATAACCTCGATAAGTCAAGACGCTAAAAACTAGAGTTAGTGCAATATAAATAGGAATTTTCAAATTATCGTTTTGTGCTTGATAACCTAAAGGGTACAAAATTGAAACAATTAACAAACTGATACTAAACAAAATATTGATTAAATTTGTAATTACAGTCGTCTTTTTCACTAAACCATCTGACCACAGAGAAAATGCTGAAATCAAGAAAAAGTAAAACATGAAATTCAGCATTGTGAAATCATTTTGATAGTACCAGCATTGCGTAACATGCCAGCCAATTTCTGAAGCGATTGCCACCATAATAAAAGCTAAACCCAACTGGGAAGCAAAAATTTGTCTCAACCCCAATCCTAAGTTATTTAAACTTTGATAAAAAATTTTCATTGCCAGAGGAATTAAGGCAAAGGTAAGAATATGGGTGATAATTAATGCGAATTTCCAACCGCCAGTAATGCAGGTTCGAGATGGATCTATGGGAGATTCTGTTCCGGGCAATGTTGCCAGAATATAACCAAATCCAGCTAAACCGATTAAGAAACACAGGGCAATAAACCCTAAGTTACTACTAAATATTTTGCTATTATTATTTTGTGGAATATTTTTCATAGAAAAAGTTTTGGCGTTGCATAAATGGGGGATGATTTTAATAGTTTTGTGGGGGTTGCTGAATATAGTTATGAATCTGAAATAAAAACCTCACCCCGTCCTACGGACACCCCTCTCCGAACTCGCGGAGAGGGGAAGGGGAGCCACTGCGTTGCGCGGGTACTCTACGAGAAGCCTTCGTCTACCCCGCGTTGTAGCAAGTGGCGTGGTGAGGTCTATTTTGTAAATTCATATTCCAATTCAGCAATGCCGTTTTGTGGAATAGGTATCTTGTCCCTTCCTGATATTTTTGCTTTACTCATATTCATCCCTTCTCGCACGTAGCGAAAGCGGAGTGCGTAGATAGTTAATCAATGCTGTTTTGTGGAATGGGCATCTTACCCCTTCCTGATATTTTCCCTGGCTATGAGACTGGGAATTGAATCCGATGGGGGTTGCTTTATTTCTTGGCTTGCACCTGGGGATTCCTGGGGGGGATCGCCATTTTTCCTCCTTTATTATGGGTACGTCGCATTAATGGCTTGATTGCTGTACTTAACACATAGGTAACACCAGCAACTAAGATAATTGTCGCCCCAGAGGTCAAATTTAGGCTATAAGATAACCACAATCCTACGGTGGTAAAAAACATACCCAAGATACTTGCCATTACCATCATTTTCCGCATATCCCGCACAAATTGACTGCTAATAGCAGCTGGCATTGTCAGCAAGGCAATTACCATAATTAATCCCACCACCCGCATCATCATCACCACAGTCAGGGCAATCATACACATTAAGGTCAGATAAATGGCATCCACTGGCACGTTGGTGATGGTAGCAAAAGTTTCGTCAAAGGAGATTGCCAGTAATTCTTTGTAGAAAAACACCGCTAGGGCGATAATAATTATATCTAGCACTAGGGTAATCAGTAGGTCATTGCTGGAAACAGCTAAGATACTGCCAAACAGATAGCTCATCAAATCTGCTTTGTAACCCCCCGTCAAGTCCACCAGGATAATTCCCACAGCCATCCCCATTGCCCACATTACCCCAATAATCGTATCTGCCCTCTGCTTGGTGCGGCGTTGAACCATACCCATGCCTAAAGCAGCTGCTACACTAAAGATAATTGCCCCTAAAATTGGGTTAAATCGCAAATAGTACCCCAATCCAATGCCACCATAGGCAGCATGGGCAATACCACCACTGATAAAGACAATACGATTAATCACTACAAAGGTACCAATAATCCCGCAGGCAATACTTACCAACACCCCAGCTATCAATGCATTGCGCATAAAATCAAATTGTAGTGCTTCAATCATCGCTTAATTTCCTCAATCAAATGCTGGGGGAAAACTCGATGGGGTACACCATGAGCAATTAAGTCAATGGGACACTGATAAACTACCTGTAACATTTCTGGGGTAATCTCCCGTTCACCGTGATAATACAAACGCCGATTTAAGCAACCCACGGTTTTCACACAAGATGCGATCGCGCCAATATCATGGGAAATCATCAAAATGGTGATATATTCATTTAACTGTTGCAATAAATCGTAAATGTGGGTTTCCCCATGAGGATCAATACCTGCAAGGGGTTCATCCAACAGCAGGATTTTTGGTTCTGTGGCTAAAGCACGAGCAATATAAACCCGCTTTCTTTGCCCTCCAGACAGTTCACTCAGGGAGCGATCGCGCTTATCCAGCATTTCCACACTACGTAAAGCCTCAGCGACACATTCCTTGTCCTTAGAGGTATAACGTTGTAGCAATCGCCGTTTCCCCAACCTTCCCAGCAATACCACATCCCAAACACTAATGGGGAAAGCACTATCAAATTCTACTGACTGGGGTACGTAGCCAAGATAACGTCGTCCCTTTTTGACATTCATCCCCATGATCCGCACTTCACCCCCCATTGGTGGCAGTAGTCCCAGTAAAACTTTAAACAAGGTCGTCTTGCCACTGCCATTGGGACCAATCAAACCAATAAAATCTAGCTCCTGCACGCAAAGGTTGATATCTTCTAACACTGGCTCATGGTCATACCCAGCCCAGAGATGCTGAATCAATATCATCTCTGCTTTTATCTCTGTATTTCTTCTATTTTCTATAGTCTTATTTGTTTTCATATTTCCTCCCTTCACCCCTCCCTATTTCCACATTGAAATAAAGATATAGTCTTATACCTTACCCATGGTATATACGTAAAAAACACTACCCTGACTTAAAACCTTGACAAAAGTACGAGAAACTTGACGTAAATTATTCAACCAATCTGCTGATAGAGGATCGATAACTAAGACTTCCCCACCAATCTCCTTGGCGATAGTTGCAGCAGCCTGTTTACTAAACTGGGGTTCTACGAAGATTACTTTAATGTTTTCCTTTTTCGCCTTAGTAATTAATGCTGCTAGTTCAGCCGCACTGGGTTCCTGTCCCCCAACTTGAATAGGAATCATTTCCAGTTCATAATCACGGGCAAAATAGCCCCAACCAGGATGGAAAACAATAAATTTGCGATTTTTTACTCCTTGTAGCTTCTTACGCATATCGGCATCTAAGTTATCGATATCTGCTACAAATCGCTCCAGGTTACCCTGATATACCTCCTGATTTTTAGTATCCAGTTTGACTAATGCATCAGTGATTGTCCGTAACTGAATTTTAACCAACTGGGGTGAAAGCCAGATATGGGGGTCGAGATTTTCTCCTTCTTGATCAAATTCAGGTGAGATTGGCAATCGCTGAATACCCTGAGTGGTATCCACAATCAGCATTTTAGGGTTTACCCCCTTGATTTTATCCATCCAGGCTGATTCAAATTCAATGCGAATACGCATATAAGCCTGGGAACGACTAAGGGCTTTGAGTTGTTCTGGTTTCGGTTCAAAGGTATGGGGTTCCGCTCCCGGAGGAACCATGACATTGACATTCACATATCCATTACCAATGCGTTCCACAAAGTACTTTTGCGGGGGAATGCTGACCATAATTTGCAGCTTTTCTGGGGTTGGGGTGGTTGTCGAACTTTGACGACACCCAGTTAGAGGCATAACTACCCCAAACAATAGCATGACAATGACAAGGTATAAACGGTTAAACATTTGTCGCCACCTCCATTTTTCAACGAGATTGGCAATAGACGGCGAACAAAAGCATAATTAGTCAGTTAACCAATATTAGCAATTCAGTAATAACACTGATTCTCCCTAATTATATAGTTCTTTTTTTATCCATCCGCCAATTTGAAAATAGATAATGTTAATCTATAAAGATTTTGACTTTACAAGATAAGGGCAAAATCCCTCTAAGACAATGATAGTCATTATAAAGCTCTTAATTCTTGTTTTTATCTTTTTATAAAGTTCCGTAACATTAATGTAAACTGAAGACGATCCCCACAAGTTCCTCAAAGTTTTTGAATATATCTATAAGTAGAGATTTATAACTATTACCAATTACCAATTCCCAATTCCCAATTACCAATTCCCAATTCCCAATTACCAATTCCCAATTACCAATTACCAATTCCCACTATAAGGAGGATATATGGATTTAAGTATTCAGGCACAAATCATAGCATTGTGGGCAGTATTTTTATTCGGGACAGTCTTTCACAGTCAATTAGCTTTTATGCCAATTCTCTACGGTGAAAATGTTGCCATGCCAAGCTATAAAGGTAAAATGCCTTTATCCCATCCTTGGTTAATGCTGGGATTCTTCATTATTCCCATGCTTGCCATTCTCCTCACTGTTTTTAATGCCTCACCCCTATATAGAATGATTCACTTTGGCGTCACAGTGTTTTATACGTTGATGAATTTTGTACACGCAGCGATGGATTTAACCGTCAGACCAATAGAGTGGTATCAGATAGCTTTAATGGTGATTGTATTTATCAATGGAGTTGCTTTAAATATTCTTGCCTACCAGTGGATTTGAACAAATAATTGGTAATTGGTCATAACAATTTAAAATTTAAAATACCCCTACGGGGAAGCAAGCTACAAAATACCCTACGTCATATCTTGCACCATTCTCAACAAGCATTGAGAAACCGGGTTTATAAACGAAAAATAACGGTTTTAACAGGTTAATATTCTCAATAAACCCGGTTTCTGACCCAGGTGCAAGATGTGTGCTACGGGAATCGCAAAGCACTACAAAATAGCCTTCGGCAAGGGCAAAGCCCTACAAAATTGGGGGTTGCTGAATTAAGGGATGAATATGAGTGGTGCAGGCCGGAGTGTCTGCCTCATAAATATAGAAAACGAGCATCCCTACCCATTCCACAAACTAAAATACCCATCCCACAAAACCATCAAAATCATCTTCATATGAAAGCTATTCCCAGAGGTTATTAATTGAAAGTCAAGATAAAGTTACAGCAAGAGTAATATCGAGACAGTCACGCCCAATCAATCTAATAAATATTATTGGGTTTCTCTGGTATTGTCAATTTAAAAATTACAAAATAATTCAGAATATGGAAAAATCAAGAGCTAATAAACGGCGCTCATTAGCTATAGCTGGTACGTTACTTTTTTTAGCAGGATCAATAATTTTTATGGGCATTATAACTGGTGAAATTTTTTATCCGCCAGGATATAGCACTTCGGTGAATGATATAAGTGATTTAGGAGGAACTAGACCACCAAATAGTGTTATTTATCAACCATCAGCAACCATTTTTAATATCACGATGATAGTCACAGGTATTATGATAATTGTTGCAACTTTGTTTGTACAAAAATATTTTCAAAAACGCGTTGCCAGCATACCATTAGGAATATTTGGTTTCGGTATATTGGGCGTAGGAATTTTCCCGGGTAATGTAGAGTTCTATCATGGATTATTTTCCATGATTACTTTTATTTCCGGTGGAATTGCAGCAATCACGTCTTGCAAAATAACACCACCTCCATATCGTTATATTGGAATTTTTTTGGGAGTGATTGCCTTGGTATTTCTCTTTTTTGCTAATTATTTTATCCCCACTTTAGGTAGTGGTGGAACAGAACGTTGGGTAGCATATCCTATATTACTTTGGATGACGGGTTTTGGTGGGTTTTTACTAGGTATGCAGACAACTACATTGCGCAGTTAAAAGCTAATTTTTCACAAAAATTTATGCAGACACAATCTCACCAACAGGGGTTGCTGAATCAAAGTATGAATACTGTGATTAGAGTTTTTAGTTAGCCACCATTATCCCCTGCACCCGTGACCCCCAACATTGGGGGTATTCTTGGGGGACTTTAAATAATCTTTCTCCCCCAGAATTGGGGGTTGGGGGCAAAATTATAGTTGTAATTAGCAACTCCAAATTTGGGGTTGCTGAATAGAAGTATGAATTTCGATGTAGAGATGTTTCATGAAACGTATTATAAGGGTTTTGGAATCACAAAAAATCATTTTCATACATCAAATTAGCAATGCCCCAAATTTTCTATTCCCTATTCCCTGTTCCCTATTCCCTTTTGACAAACTCCAGGTTTCGACTTGGACGAAGTTTAATTGGTAATAGATAATTGCACCTCCCATTACCCATTACCCGGTGAACGAAAAAATGTGTGGGAGAACCAAAATGCTTATTACTTATTACTTATTACTTATTACTTATTACTTATTACTTATTACCCAGTTTCAATGACAGCTAACACAGTTTTTGGCAATAATTTATCTTTAAACCAGACAATCTTTGCAGGAACATCGTGTAATTTTACCCCTGCTTTATCAAGATTTAAACGTTCCGAAATTGCCAAAATTAAGTTATCACATTCTGAACGTCTTACCTGTGCAAACTTCTTTTGTAAATATTCGGGACGCCAATAACCGACAATTTCTAATAAATATGTATGTCCATCAGGATGAACTAATCTAAAATCAGGAATCATCACACTTCCCGGTATAGGAATTAAATCAACTTCCCTCTCTAAAACCCACTCAGTTTTCATCCCTTCCCACTTATCAGCAAAAGAAGCCTCAATCATACTATCGTAAGGCTTTCCTGGTGGATAATGGCTAACCAAACCACATTCAGAATTGAGAGTAAACCGTCCAGTTTTCCAAGCATTGGTGTAAAAATCACGAACTTGTAACGTAGTCGCAAGACTCCATCTAGTAACATGAAGTAAAGCCGGAATTAACTTAGCAATTGCTAATCCATAACGGGTACTAGGACGAAATAAACTTGTAGGACCATCGATAGTAATTGTAAATCCATGGTCAGCATCTCCTTCAATATAAGCCATTAATTGAAACAGCTTTAAATAGCGGAATAAAAGTTTATATTCACCAGGAACATTACGATGAGCATTAATAATTAATTGACTAGACTTATAAAATATTCCTTGAACCTGAGATAAATTATAACGATGTAATAACTCTGTGGGTGTGGGTGGATCAAAATTGGTAAGAATTTTATTTTCAGCTAAATCAGCATATAATCCATCACGTACCTGAGAAGGTAACACTTCTTTTTCTAATTCATGACTTAATTCATCAGCAATTTTTGTTAGGGTAACTTGCGTAGATTCTTGACTAGGAGAAGACTTTGCAGCCAGGGAAAACACTCTTTCCCGTAACATTTGTGGTTCTAGGGGACTCACAACTTCAAAAGTAGAAAAACTACTTTTAAGCATATAAGCCAAACCCCGTTTAAACTTATAATCTGGGGTATCACCTTCTAAATCTAACAGTTGACGTTCTAGTAAACCTTGGCTGTTACCAACTGTTTCTTGAAAACAAGTAATTAATTCTTGAGCGATTTTTAAATGTTTATCATCAATGTTGACTCGCTTAGGAATTATTTGTTCCCCATTTTGCCGATTAATTAGTAAGTCTGTAGGTAACATATTCTATATTTTCAAATAACCGCACAGACGCAGAATATACAGAGTTTACACTCTTCCATTGTAGCGACTGTCGGGGTTTCTTGAGAATGACTACTCCCGTCCCGCTAGAAGATTAGCGAATTGAGTGAGAGGGGGAAGAGGGGGAAGAGGGAGAAGAGGAGGAAGAGGGGGAAGAGGAGGAAGAGGGGGAAGAGGGGGAAGAGGGGGAAGAGGGGGAAGAGGAGGAAGAGGGGGAAGAGGAGGAAGAGGAGGAAGAGGGGGAAGAGGAGGAAGAGGGGGAAGAGGAGGAAGAGGGGGAAGAGGAGGAAGAGGGGGAGAAATTTTTATAGGTAATCTTAGAACAGGGAAGGGAGTAATGCTTTTTGTTTAAATTTTAGGTTTAGACATCCAGTTTTTCTAGTCTTGTTAAGAGTGGTGCAAGATATGAAATAATACCAATTTGAAAAAAGAATGCGACATATGGTTGCTAGGGGTGCGGAAACCGCACCCCTACAATTGGATCTGTTGTCAATATTTTTATTTTTTGATTTGGTATAAGGAATCCCCACAGAATCTATTCAACCAATTCCGGTAACAACCTCCCAAGGTAGCCACCCACCCCCACCTTTGCTAAATCTCCAAAGATAGGACGAAATTCCTCGTCGCATAATGCCAACCCAAAGCTACCCAACACCATA
>JASJCY010000177.1 GCA_030065825.1 Nostocaceae cyanobacterium
CCCAAAAAACTATAGCGCGCTAGTAAGAGTTTTGTTTGCCCAAAAAACTATAGCGCGCTAGTAAGAGTTTTGTTTGCCCAAAAAACTATAGCGCGCTAGTAAGAGTTTTGTTTGCCCAAAAAACTATAGGGGAGCATCCCAATTTTTGAAAAACACCCAAACCCTAGAAGGTTAGGGTCCCTACAAGCATTAGACGCGGTAGACAGGTCATGGCTTCTCTTTGAGTGCGGCTAGTCTACGACAACGCCTTACGGCGTACACTCTACGAGAAGGCTTACGCCTACGCAGAGTAGCCTGCCTACGCAGGCTAAACATGTCTAGCCTGCGTAGGCAGGCAAGCGTCTGTGTAGCGATACCCTTCTAGGGTATTGCATAAAGATTGGGATGCTCCCAACTATAGCGCGCTAGTAAGGGTCTTGTTTGCCCAAAAAACTATAGCGCAATACCGTTGAGTTAAGCCTGAAAACTAAAACTGGTGTAGGTGTAGGTTGGGGAGCCACTCCGTTGCTTTTCCAAAGTTGTAGGAAGTGGCGTTTGAGGAACGTAGGCGTACCGCAAGCGGAACCCGTAGGGTAGCCTTCCTTTGGTCGTCTACGCTGTCGCTCTACCCAACCTACCTACTAGCCTGCGTAGGCAGGCAAGCGTCCGTGTAGCGATACCCTTCTAGGGTATTGCATAAAGATTGGGATGCTCCCAACTATAGCGCGCTAGTAAGGGTCTTGTTTGCCCAAAAAACTATAGCGCTAGTGCGTTAGACTAAAGTCATAACGCACCCTACAGATATTTGCCAAAAAACTGCTTTGCTATAGTGACAGTGATAAATGCCAATTTTTATGCAATACCCTAAAAAAGTATCGGCGTTGCTGAATATAACTATGAATCTGAAATAAAAACCTCACCCCGTCCTACGGACACCCCTCTCCTTAGTAAGGAGAGGGGAAGGGGAGCCACTGCGTTGCGCGGGTTCCCCGCGTTGTAGCAAGTGGCGTGGTGAGGTGTATTTTGTAAATTCATATTCCAATTCAGCAATGCCAAAGTATCGCTATAGAGCATCCTCAGTAGATACAATTTTTTCAGTCAATTCCCCTTCTCGCCAACTATCCGCCACATCCTTGACAAAACTAGCAAAAGGGATCGCCAATAACAAACCCAACACACCCCCCAATTTCACTCCCAAAAGCAAAGAAATCACTACCCAAAAGGGATTTAAACCAGTTAAACTACCTAATAAACGGGGAGCAATAAAATTAGCATTAATTTGATCTACTGCTACAGAAAACACTAATACTTCTACCCCCAACCATAAGTTTTTTAACCCGATTAATAAACTGACAATTGTAATACCTATTCCTGTACCAAAAGGAAACAAGGCAAAAAATCCAATTACTGAACCAAACAGTAAAGCCAGGGGAACTTTTACCACTAAAAATACCAATATTAAAGCGACTGCTAAAACAGCCCCTACCGTTGCCTGACCGATAAAATAATTATGGAAATCTTCCCGCAATAATTGCCGGACTTTTGTGCCAATATGGGGTGGAAACCAGAGAAAAATTCCATCCCAAACGCTTTGTCCATTAAATACTAAATAAATGGTCAATACTACTGTTAGCAATACATTGACAAAAGTGCCAATGGTATCAACAGCTAAGTTGAGAATTTTCCCTGTAAAGTTTTGGACTTGATTTGATAGTTTGTCGATAATTTGGGTAAGTAAGCTGCTAAAATTAGCTGGTAATTCTTGAGTAGCAGCCCATTGTTGTAAATCCTGTAACTGCTGGGTTCCAGACTCAATCCAAATTGGAAGTAAGCGTGTCAATTCGTCTAACTGTTCCAGAATTCGGGGAACTAAGGTCATTCCCAAAGCAACTACAATTACCACCGATAACAGCAAAACTCCCCCGATAGCTAAATTGCGGTTGACTCCTTGTTTTTGGAAAAAGCGAATGGGATAGTCCAAAACAAAAGCTAGGAGAATCGCAGCTACCACAATACTCACTAAGGGTTGAAAATAGTCTACTACTTGCAATAATACCCAAGCATTGAAAATAATTAAGGGAAATGCTAACCCTACGGCTAACCATCGTGGTAGTTTATTGACTGATTCCATCGTGATAATTCGTAATTAATTTGGACTTACACACACCAGATTTGAAGATGACGGATTGGGTTTACCGTTACCCACCCTTATACTCCGGTATTCTCAAAAGACGCTACAAGCGCTTTTTTGCCGATGTAGAACTTGCTAATGGGGAGATAGTAACAGCCCATTGTCCTAATACAGGACCAATGACGGGAGTTTGTACTCCTGGTAGTCCGGTACAGCTTTCTCAAAGTGATAACCCTAAGCGCAAACTGCCCTATACTTTAGAACTAATTCAGGTTAATGATAATGAACCTACTTGGGTGGGTGTCAATACGGCTTTGCCCAATCGGGTGGTAAAATTGGCGCTACAAAACTACTTATTTCCAGAATTGGGGGACTATACCCAGGTTAAAAGTGAGGTGGTTTATGGGCAAGACCGCAAAAGCCGAGTGGATTTCTTACTCACTCCTACTGCTGGGAATCGTCAAATTTATTTAGAAGTTAAAAATACTACTTGGGCACATGGGAGACTGGCGCTGTTTCCTGATACGGAAACCACAAGAGGACAAAAGCATTTACGGGAATTGATGGCTTTATTACCTACAAGTCGTGCGGTAATGCTTTACTTTATTAATCGTGGTGATTGTACGGATTTTGCCCCCGGAGATAGTGCCGATCCCGTATATGGGCAACTATTACGAGATGCGATCGCTCTCGGTTTAGAAGTTTTACCCTGTCGCTTTGCAATTTCCACGGCAGGTATTCAATATTTGGGCTTGGCAAAAATTAAAATAAGTTAAATTAGTAATGGGTAATTGGTAATCGGTAATCGGTAATTGGTAATCGGTAATCAGTAATCAGTAATCAGTAATGGGAGATGAACGAAAAAATCTGTGGGAAAACCAAAATACTTATTACTTATTACTTATTATTGGGTAATAGACATCTGGTGCAAAAGAATGTAGAGACGTAAAATTTTACGTCTCTACAAGGGTTGTAGCTGACGCATATTTAATTTCCACGCCTATGACTAATCAGTAATCGGTAATCGGAGGTGACCGAAAAAATCTGTGGGAAAACCAAAATAATTATTACTTATTACTTATTACTTGTTATTGGGTAATCGGTAATCGGTAATGGGAGGTGACCGAAAAAATCTGTGGGAAAACCAAAATAATTATTACTTATTACTTATTACTTATTACTTATTACTTGTTATTGGGTAATCGGTAATCGGTAATGGGAGGTGACCGAAAAAATCTGTGGGAAAACCAAAATAATTATTACTTATTACTTATTGCTTATTACTTATTGCTTATTACTTATTACTTATTACTTATTACTTATTACTTATTACTTATTACTTATTATTGGGTAATGGGTTACGTGCCGCAGCAATAAATCTTGGTGTGAGATAAAATTTAAGTTCAACTTTTTTAATAACCCTGTTTGTCAAATTATAAATTAACCAGAACTAAGATTATAATTTGCCATTTGCCTTTGTCCAGTACACCAAATAAGGGATTATGTCAAGCAGAAACAATATTAATGGTAAGTTGAACTTGCCATCCCTTAATTTGCCCAAATTAGAGCATATCATTGACTATCATCCTTTAACAGTTACCCCAGATACTGATGTTAGAGATGGGATTACGTTGATGAATTGCCCATTAGCTATGACAAATAGTTCTGGTTGTGTTGCGGTTGAGGGAGAACAAAGTAGCTGTATCTTAGTGGTGGAGGAGTCACAGCTTATAGGTATTTTCACAGACCAGCATATTGTGAAACTTGCCGCTAATCAGGTGGAATTTTCAGGTCTGAAAATCGCAGATATGATGTCAACTGATGTAATTACTATTACTAATACTAAAGTTAAAGATATTTTTACGCCTTTGTTGTTACTGCGTCAACATCAGATGAGCCATTTACCTGTGGTTGATGACAGAGGCAAATTAATTGGCTTAGTGACAGATAAGACTATTTATAATGTTTTCTTATCCGCCAATTTACTGAAATCTGCTTCCCTGACTGGGGTGATGACCAAGCAGTTCGTTTTAGCACCAACTAGGATATCTATACTCAGATTGGTACAATTGATGGTGGAGTATGATGTTAATTGTGGGATACTGGTGGAACAGCAGCCAGATAATCTTTCGATTCCCGTAGGCATAATTACGGAGGGAGATATCCGGCAATTTCAGATATTGGGTATTGACTTCGGTCAAACCCCAGCAGAATCAGTAATGAGTACACCCTTGTTTTCTCTGAGTCCGTCTGATTCTCTGTGGTATGCCCATGAGCAAATGCAACGTCACCATGTACATAGATTGGTTGTGGTTGGTAAACAAGGTGAACTCTTGGGAATAGTTACTCAAAGCAACTTTTTACAAGCTCTTGACCCGGTGGAAATGTCTGGTTTGATTGTGGCATTGCAGCAAAAAATAGAAGAACAAGGGTTACAATTAAAAGAAGCTAATCAGCGATTACAACAGGAAGTTGCCCTACGGCAGCAAGCAGAAGCAGCGCTACATCAAGCTAATGAAGAGTTAGAAACAACAGTTACACAAGGCAGTGCTGAACTTGACAGGAGGATGCAGCAAAACAGCCGCTACGTGAATACCTCTTTGCAGGAAGAAATTAGCAAACGCCAAGGATTAGAAGCAGAATATTACAAAAGTGAAGAAAAATTACGTTACTTAACAGAAAACCTACAAGCCGTAATTTGGATTGGTGAGGTTGATTCCCAGAATAATCTCTATGTTAGTCCTGCCTATGAGGAAATTTGGGGTCGTTCTTGCCAAAGTTTGCTCCAACAACCTACTTCTTGGTTAGATGCGGTTCATCCCCAAGACCGGGAGTATGTAAACCTACAAATGCAGGAACAATTGCGCGGTCGTCGTATTGATATGGAATACCGGATATTGCGACCGGATGGTTCCTTGCGCTGGATTTGGAATCGGGGGTTTGCGATTCCCAATCCCCAGGGAGATGTGGAATTAATTGGGGGAATTGCTGAAGATATTACTGAGCGTAAATTAGCAGAATCAGCACTGCGGGAAAGTGAAGAACGATTTCGCCAACTAGCAGAGAATATCCAAGATGTATTTTGGATCTCAGAACCAGAAAATCGTAAGTTGATTTACGTTAGCCCTACCTATGAAAAAGTTTGGGGACGTTCTTGTGAGGCTGTATATGCAGATTATATGCAATGGTTAAATGCTATTCATCCTGATGATTTTCAGCGCGTGCAAACAGCGGTCTTTGAGTCATTACCCCGGGGAGATTATGACCAGCAGTATCGAATTATTCGACCGGACGGTTCGGTGCGTTGGATTCGCGATCGCGGTTTTGCCATCAGTAATCAGGAGGGGGAGTGTCAACGTTTTGCTGGTGTTGCTGAAGATATTACTGATAGCAAACTAGTAGAAACAGCACTGCAACAACAAATTCAACGGGAGCGATTATTGGCAGATATTGCCCGTAATATTCGTAAATCCCTAAATTTAGTTGATGTTTTAAATACAACTGTACAACAGGTGAGACAGTTCCTGGGTACAGACCGGGTATTTATTTTGCGTTTTGAGTCAGATGGTAGGGGTACGGTGGTGGTGGAATCAGTGGGTACTGGCTGGACTTCTCTGCTGTCAACCACAATTTATGATCAAAGTCTCAGTGAAATTTATGTTGCTCCCCATCAGCACGGTGAAATTGCTTTTAATGAAAATATTTACACTGCTGAATTAAACCCTGATTACGTAGAATTATTAACACATTTTCAAGTGAAGGCAAACCTAACTGTGCCCATTTTCCAAGGAGAAGGTATTTGGGGACTGCTGATTGCTCATCACTGTTGTGATACTCGCCAGTGGCATAGGGAAGAAATTGAACTTTTGCAGGGTCTAGCAACTCATGTAAGTATCGCCATCCAGCAATCAGAACTTTATCAACAAACCCATAGCGAACTGATAGAACGCTCTAAAGCAGAATTAGCCCTAAAAGAAAGTGAAGTCCGCTTTCGGGTTTTGAGTGAAGCATCCCCTATTGGCATTTGCCAAACTGATGCTCAAGGACGTTGTATCTATGCTAATGCTCGTTGCCTAGAAATTACTGGTTTGACCTGGGCAGAAATCCTTGGTGATGGTTGGAGACAAGCTATTCATCCCGGCGATCGCGCAACTGTTACAGCCCAGTGGGATACCTGTGTGCTTGCAGGTCGTGATTACTTAGGGGAATTTCGGGTTTTAACCCCCCAAAGAAAAGTCCGTTGGGTGTATACACAAGCAGCAACTCTCTATTCAGAAACTGGAGAATTCCTTGGTCTTGTCTGCACCTATGAAGACATTACTGAACGCAAACGGGTAGAGAAAAAACTACAAAGTCAACTGAAACGGGAAAGACTGGTAGCCAACATCACTCAACGCATCCGTCAATCTCTAAATTTAGAAGAGGTGTTGAATACAACTGTAGAGGAAGTGCGACAGTTTCTGTTAGCAGACCGGGTTTTTATCTATAAATTCGAGGGAGATTTCAGCGGACAAGTGCTGGTGGAATCAGTAGTTGAAGGTTGGTTATCAACTTCTGGTGTCCAAATCTGGGATAGCTATTTTATGGAAACTCAAGGTGAGGAATACAGACAAGGACGGATTCAAGCGATCGCTGATATTTATACTGCAAAATTGAGTGAGTGCCATTTTGATTTACTGCTTCAGTTTCAAGTGCGGGCACATTTAGTAGTACCAATCTTGCAAGGGGAGAAGTTGTGGGGATTGTTAGTTGCTAATCAGTGTTCCGCACCCCGAAGATGGCAGCGCACAGAAATTGATTTGCTGAAGCAACTCTCGGCACAGGTGGGCATTGCTATCCAGCAATCGGAACTCTATCAGCACCTACAAGCAGAACTAATAGAACGTAAGCAAGCTGAGGAGGCATTACGAGAAAGTGAAGAACGTTATCGTTCCGTAATTGCCATTATGCAAGAGGGAATTGTTCTCCATGATGCCGATGGCAGTATCAGTGCTTGTAATGCCAGTGCTGAAAGAATTTTGGGCATCTCAGTCGATGAAATACTCGGCAGAAAATCTGTGGATCAGCGTTGGAGGGCTATTCATGAAGATGGTTCTCCCTTCTGTGGTGAAAGCCATCCAGCAATGATTACTTTACGTACAGGAAAACCCTGTTCGGGAGTAATTATGGGAATTCACAAACCCAATGGAGAACTCACGTGGATTTTAGTTAATTCCCAACCCCTGCTGTCAGAAGGAAGTACCACTGTCCATGGTGTAGTTTGCTCTTTTTCTGATATTAGTGAACACAAATTTGCTGAAGAGAAAATTCGTGAACAAGCAGCTTTGCTTGATGTAACTACAGATGCGATTTTTGTGCGCGATCTCCAACAGCAGATTTTATTCTGGAACAAAGGTTCACAAAGGGTTTACGGCTTTTGTGCAGCAGAAGCTCTGGGAAAGGATGCCAACCAACTCTTGTCCCGCAACATTTCCCCACAATTGACACAAGCAATCAAGACAGTGGTTGAAAAAGGTGCATGGCAGGGAGAGTTGCAAAAAATCACCAAATCTGGTAAGGAAATTACCGTAGAATGTCGGTGGTCATTGATCCGCGATGAAGCCGGAAAACCCAAATCCATTCTCACAGTGGATACAGATATTACTGAGAAAAAACAACTAGAACAACAATTCTTACGTGCCCAGCGGTTGGAAAGTCTGGGTAACCTTGCCAGTGGTATAGCCCATGACTTAAATAATATCCTCACACCAATTTTGTCTTCTGCCCAATTATTGTCACTCAAACTGGACAACATTGATGAGCGGAATCAGCAACTCCTGAAAATAATAGAAGATAATTCTAAACGCGGTGCTGATTTGGTCAAGCAAATACTCACCTTTGCCCGTGGTGCCGAAGGTAGACGGATTCCCTTACAATTGGCACATCTGCTGACGGAAATTGAACAGATTGTCAACAGGACATTTCCTAAATCTATCCATTTAACCAAGGATATACCCACAGGTACTCTTTGGACTGTGTTGGCAGATCCCACCCAGATACATCAGGTATTAATGAATCTCTGCGTTAATGCCCGTGATGCCATAGTTGGTGGGGGTAATATACATGTGAGTGGCGAAAATTTATATGTAGACGAAAACTTCGCCAAAATGAATTTGGAAGCAAAAGAAGGTCCCTATGTGCTGATTACTGTCACCGATAACGGACTTGGGATTCCAACGTATTTGTTAGATCGGATTTTTGAACCCTTTTTTACCACCAAGGAACCCGGTAAAGGTACAGGGTTAGGTCTTTCCACCGCTATCGGCATTGTGAAAAATCACGGTGGTTTTGTCAAAGTCTCTAGCGAGGTAGGCAAGGGTAGTCAATTTCAAATCTACTTACCAGCTATGGCAGGAAGTGCTACACAACAAATGGAAGACTTGCAACTTGTGAGCGGTAATGGCGAGTTGATTTTAGTAGCAGATGACGAAGCATCTATTCAAGAGATTACCACAAGCTCCCTGGAAGATTATAACTATAAAACCCTTAGCGCTAATGATGGCATTGAAGCGATCGCACTTTATGCCGAACATAAAAATAATATCAGTTTGGTGATTATGGATATGATCATGCCTTTTATGGATGGTTTAACTGCCATCCGCACCATGGAAAAAATGAACCCAGAGGTAAAAATTATAGCCGTTAGCGGACTAGCTAGTAACATGGGACTGGCAGAAAATGCTGGTGTCAAAGCCTTTTTGAACAAGCCTTATACAGTGAAAGAATTATTAATGACTATTCACCAAGTTTTGAGGGAATAGGGAATAGGGAATGGGGAATGGGGAATGGGGAATGGGGAATGGGGAATAGGGAATAAACACATCTTGCACCGGGGCTAAAAACCGGGTTTCTTGAGAATGAATAATGCTGAAAACCTAAATTTTGCGTTCAGAAACCCCGGCAGTCGCTTTAAGCCGGGGAACCCGTCCAACGCGCTGCCTCGCTTTTTTTGGTCTTGTTGATAATGGTGCAAGATATGAGGAATAGGGAATAGGGAATGGGGAATAGGGAATAGGGAATAGGTAATGGGGAATTACGCAGGCTTATTATTTTGGCGTTGCTGATTTGAAATATGAATCTGGGTGTTCCAGACTACTCCTGTCCCGCTAGAAGATTACCGAATTGAGTGAGAGGGGGAAGAGGGGGAAGAGGGGGAGAAATTTTTATCGGTAATCTTAGAACGAGAAGGGAATAGCAAGTGCAACGTCACCGAACAAGAGTTTTGGAATCATCCAAAATCATTTTCACGCCATGGATTCAGCAACGCCATTATTTTTGTTAATATTTATAGACCATAGCGCTGAAAAACGAGTTGAAGCATGAGCAAAGGCACCCTGTTTGATAAAGTTTGGGATTTACACACCGTTGGTACACTGACTTCAGGACAGACGCAACTATTTATTGGACTACATCTAATTCATGAAGTTACCAGTCCCCAAGCCTTTGCTATGCTACGAGAGAGGGGTTTAAAGGCATTATTCCCAGAACGCACCATTGCCACCGTAGATCATATCGTCCCCACAACCAATCAAGCACGTCCCTTTGCTGATAACTTGGCAGAGGAAATGATGCAGGCATTAGAACAAAATTGTCAAGAAAATGACATCAAATTTTACAATATTGGTTCGGGAAACCAAGGTATAGTCCACGTAATTGCCCCAGAACAGGGACTTACCCAACCAGGAATGACCATTGCCTGTGGCGATAGTCACACTTCTACCCATGGTGCTTTTGGGGCGATCGCCTTTGGGATTGGCACCAGTCAAGTCCGGGATGTTCTTGCTTCCCAAACCCTTGCCCTCTCCAAACTCAAAGTCCGCAAAATCGAGGTTAATGGCACCCTTAAACCCGGTGTTTACGCTAAAGATGTGATTCTTCATGTTATCCGTACTCTGGGTGTCAAAGGTGGTGTAGGCTATGCCTATGAATATGCAGGTACTACCTTTACCCAAATGAATATGGAAGAAAGGATGACTGTGTGTAATATGTCCATCGAAGGTGGTGCCAGATGCGGTTATATTAACCCGGATACCGTGACTTATGAGTACCTCAAAGATAAAGATTTTGCCCCTAAAGGTGCTGATTGGGACAAAGCCGTGGCTTGGTGGGAATCCATCCGTAGTGATGCGGATGCAGAGTATGATGATGTGGTAGTATTTGACGCTGCACAAATTCCTCCTACGGTTACCTGGGGAATCACCCCTGGTCAAGGAATCGGAGTTGATCAGTTAGTTCCTACTCCTGAAGAAATACATGAAGAAGACCGTTTTCTTGCCCAAGAAGCTTACAGTTACATGGATTTAATTCCCGGTAAACCCATCCAAGGTACAAAGGTAGATGTATGCTTTATTGGTAGCTGTACCAATGGCAGGATTAGCGACTTACGGGAAGCTGCAAAAGTTGCCAGGGGACATCATGTGGCTGAGGGAATCAAAGCCTTTGTTGTTCCTGGTTCGGAACGAGTCAAACAAGAAGCGGAAGCGGAAGGACTAGATAAAATCTTTGTGGAAGCAGGTTTTGAGTGGCGTGAACCCGGATGTTCCATGTGTTTAGCTATGAACCCGGATAAACTCCAAGGAAGGCAAATTAGTGCTTCTTCCTCCAATCGTAATTTTAAAGGTCGTCAGGGTTCCGCTAGCGGTCGCACTTTGTTGATGAGTCCAGCAATGGTAGCTGCTGCTGCCGTTAAAGGTAAAGTCTTTGATGTGCGGGAATTACTCCTGTCCCGTTAGAGGATTACCGAATTGAGTTAGACCCATTCATAGGGGTAAGAGGGGGGAGAGGGGGAAGAGGGGGAAGAGGGGGAGAAATTTTTATCGGTAATCTTAGAACAAGAAGGGAGTAATTAATTCTTAGAGTTTAAGACCAAAGAAACCGGGTTTTTTGTAGTTTATATATGATTGGTTACCCACCCATAAAAAAACCAAAGAAACCGGGTTTTTTGTAGTTTATATATGATTGGTTACCCACCCATAAAAAGACCAAAGAAACCGGGTTTTTTGTGCTTTATATTATGATTATCGGTTACCCACCCATAAAAACCAAAGAAACCGGGTTTTTTGTGCTTTATATTATGATTATCGGTTACCCACCCATAAAAACCCGGTTTCTAACCCTCCATTACGAATTATCCATTACCCATTAGCAATTTCAAATCAAAAATTCCCATGGTAAGTGAAGTTAAGACAGTTTCTGGACACGGTATTCCTTTGGTAGGGAATGATATCGATACAGATCGCATTATTCCAGCACGTTTTTTACGTTGTGTCACCTTTGATGGTTTAGGGGAACATGCTTTTGCTGATGACAGAAAAGCTAAGAAAGGAAATCACCCTTTTGATCAACCCCAATATCAAGGGGCAAAAATTTTGGTGGTAAACCGTAATTTTGGCTGTGGTTCCTCTCGGGAACACGCACCCCAAGCCATTTCTAAATGGGGAATTCAGGCTTTGGTGGGTGAAAGCTTTGCAGAAATCTTTTTCGGTAACTGCGTTGCTATAGGGATTCCTTGTCTGACTGCTGAACCTGCTGTTGTCAAACAATTACAAGAAATTTTAACAACTAATCCCCAAACAGAGATGACCGTGAATTTGGAAACCATGCAGCTACAATGTGGGGATTTTTCTGCCCCAGTAGCGATGGGTGGAGGTGCGAGAAATATGTTTATTTCTGGTACTTGGGATGCTTGTGGACAGTTGGTGTCTCATGCTGAACAAGTGCGGATGACAGCAGCAAAACTACCATATATTAATTGGAGTTAGAAGTTTGTAGAGACGCAATGCTTACACCCATGAGTTAGGAGTTAGGAATTAGGAGTTAGGAATTAGGAGTTAGGAATTAGAAATTAGGAATTAGAAATTAGAAATTAGGAATTAGGAGTTAAGTAAGTCGGTGCTAATATTTCAAACTATGTTAAAAATTTTAAATGTAGGGTGTATCGTCGCGTAGCGCAACGCACCATCAAAGATTTAAGGTGCGTTAATTTAGGTTATACACACCCTACATCAAATTTATATTTTTTCATATACATTGAATTTTTCTGCCGACTTAGTTAAAACTTAGGAGTTATGAGTGAACAATGAAAAATTGCAAATTTATAACTGCTATTGTATTTCCTGCTAATTACTAATTTTAAATTTCTAAGTTTAAATTGCTAATTACGAAGTTGAAATCCTCAATTATTAGGACTTACGCAACTGGCACATTTATAAGGGTAGGGTGTGTGACGCAGGTGATAAATACTGTACGGTAAATTAGGGTTTGTAGCGTCACGCATACCAATTGTGACAATATCGTAAGTCCTGATTATAACTACTAAGTAGTCGTACAAAATTAATTTTACATTCTGAAAGCTTCAAGTCCTTGTGATTACTTCGTTCCTCGCTTCGGACAATACACAATTAATTTTGTCTAAGTACTTAACTCCTAATTGATAATTTGAAATTTTCAACTTGAAATGGAATTGTTAATTCCAAATTTATAACTTATAAGTTATAATTACTAATTCCTAACTCCAAACTTCAAATTCCAAACTTCAAACTCCAAACTTCAAACTCCAAACTCCAAACTTATAACTTGAAACTGTTAACTTTCAATCCTTGTTTGTTTATGAATTTAGTTTGGCAAAAATTCACATTATCAAATTTACCCCTGACAGATTTTATCGGTAGCAGTTACCTACACCGTTTTTCCGTAGGATTGTTACATTATTGGCGACAAAATAGTATTTTGATGCAATGGGGAGATGCCATTGCAGCTGGATTATTGAGTCTAGTTTATGCCCTTGCACCTTTCGTATCTACCAGTCTCATAGGACTGTTAATTGCAGCTTCTATAGCCTTTTGGTTTATATTGACATTATCAGATGAAGCAGTACCGGGAAGTGCCCCCTTTGTGACTCCCATTCATATGTTGGTGTTACTTTACTGGGTAATTGCAGCAGCTGCAACGGCATTGTCACCAGTGAAGATGGCAGCAATTAAAGATTTAATCACTTTAACTTTATATTTACTGCTGTTTGTAGTTTGTGCCAGGGTACTAAGGTCTCCTCGCATTCGTGCTTGGATTATTACTCTTTTCTTACATATCTCCCTAATTGTCAGCGTATACGGCTTGCGACAATGGTTTTTTGGGGCACCCCAATTAGCAACTTGGGTAGATCCAGAATCTTCCCTATCTAAAATGACCAGGGTATATAGTTATTTAGGCAATCCCAACTTATTAGCTGGCTATCTAATTCCCGCAGTAATTTTAAGCATAGTCGCAATTTTTATCTGGCAAAGCTGGTTTAAAAAAGCTCTCGCACTCACCATGTTTATTGTTAATGGTGCTTCCTTAGTTCTCACCTTTAGCCGTGGTGGTTGGATTGGTTTAATATTTGCTATTTTAACCCTGCTAGGATTGCTCTACTATTGGTGGAGTATTCATATGTCCCCCTTCTGGCGTACTTGGTCTTTGTGGATTCTCCTAGGAAGCATAACTGGGGTATTCTTACTCGCTGTGGCATTTGTGGAACCAGTGCGCGATCGCTTCCTCAGTATTTTTGCTGACCGTAAGGATAGCAGTAATAACTTCCGCCAAAATGTATGGACTGCGGTGTTCAAAATGATTGAAGACCGTCCCTGGATTGGTATTGGTCCGGGTCACAATGCTTTTAATAAAATTTACCCCCTCTACCAACTCCCCCGTTACAGCGCTTTGAGTGCCTATTCCATTTACCTAGAGGTAGCTGTAGAAACTGGTTTGATTGGTTTAGCTGCTTTCCTGTGGTTGGTAATTGTGATTTTTAATACGGCTTTCCTCAAATTGCAACGCTTCCGGCTTCAGAATAATCCAGATGGTTTATGGTTAATTGGTGCGATCGCCGCCATAGCAGGTATGCTTGGTCATGGTTTAGTTGATACTGTTTGGTATCGTCCCCAGGTGAATACCCTCTGGTGGTTAATGGTAGGCTTAATCGCTAGTTACTGGACTCCTTTGAAACATCCCCGCCAAAAATTTCCCAATGACATGGTAAATATCTAGAACACTGACGCAGTAATCCCCACAGTCTCCTTGCGTTACCAGGTTTTAGGGAATATCAAAAAAGGTCATGGCGTCAGTAGGGGCACGGCGTCAGCAAAGTTAGTTTATAAACACCAGAGTTATGGATGCCGTGCCCTTACTATAAACACCAGAGTTATGGATGCCGTGCCCCTATCCATTGTTGGATATTTGTGAATTTCGAGGTTCCTTAACCTTTCCACCTTATACCAATTCACGAAAATATTGATACATATGTAGGGGCGCTGCGGCTTGCGCCCAAGTTCATGATTTGTATCATCAATAAGGCATTGCTGAATTCAGGGATGAATATGAGTGGGGTACGCCGGAGTGCCTACCTTGTTAAATACAAGGGACGGGCAAGATGCCGATCCCACAAAACCATCAAAATCATCCCGCATTTATGCAACGCCACTAAAAACGCTATCATACCAATTTGAAAAAAGAATGCGACACATGATTAGTTGGTCAGAAATGGGTAAACCTCTGCCCTACTACAATTCGATCTGTTGCAAACATTTTTGATTTGATATTATAAACACCCATTTATTTTGCTGCTGATCAATTTTTTATTCCTGCTGTCTCAAATTCTTACTTTTATAAGTATAAATTATTATTTATGGAATTTAGTTCCATTTTTTTTAACAAACGCCTAATTCTTGTCAAGTTTTTATCGAAAATAATTCTTATCTAGTAACGCAATTGTGTTGTTTCAGGCTATAATGGAAAAATCATAATGCAGGCTTAGTGTAACTATTTTTCCACAAAAAACGCTAGAAACCTGTTAAATTCGTTGAATGTAGCTTTGAAGTCGGATTTTTGCACAGGAGAGAAAGACCTAATTTTCACTGCCCAGTAGGGGGCTTAAATATATGTGTTTGACAAAATATAATTTATATGGTAAGTGAAGAGCTTCCTTTCATTGATGAGATAGAAAAATATATACCCACTCATATATTATCATCAATCAACGCTATGGTATCTTGCTTTGCGCTCAATTAATATCTATTCACTTCACTTGAGTTAAGTATTCTTATGTAATATCGTATCTTACATTTTGTAAATGGATATTAATTCACAGCTAGAAAAAGCTAAATTGGGAGAATCGTGCTGATATCTCTTAGGATATCTATATTGGTTAAGCAATTCCTGATAGATTTACCAGCCAGACCAAAACAATACAATTTTTTAGGCATATTGAAACTAAGTAACATTCTCAATGAGCGATAAGAAAAACGGAAAGAAAGACGGATATAAAGTTATAAGCGACAATAGACAAGCACGTTTTTTGTATGAAATTCTCGAAACCTACGAAGCTGGAATTCAGTTGACGGGAACCGAGGTGAAATCAATACGGGCAGGTAGAGTAAATCTCCAAGATGGCTATGCTTTAATCCGGGGTGGGGAAGTATGGCTGATTAACGTTCACATTTCCCCTTATCAAGCTAGCGGACAGTATTTTAACCACGAACCCCGTCGTAGCCGGAAATTACTGCTGCATCGTGAGGAAATTCGCAAGCTGATTGGTAAAGTAGAACAACAAGGTTTGACTTTAGTACCTTTAAAAATGTACTTCAAACGGGGTTGGGTAAAAGTTAGTATTGCCCTGGGAAGAGGTAAGAAATTACACGATAAGCGTGAAACCCTCAAGAGACGGCAAGACCAACGGGATATGCAAAGGGCATTGAAAAGATATTAATTCTCCAGAGAAACCGGGTTTCTAAATCAAAAATTGGGATTTTACAGGTCAATATTCCTAGAAACCCGGTTTCTAAATCAAAAATTGGGATTTTACAGGTCAATCTTGCCAAGAAACCCGGTTTCTAAACTTCGGTTTTCGCCTTGCCTCCACGTTAGAGTAATCTTACACAAATTTCCACTGCCAAAAAAGAGCAGCTTGACCACATTGTTGATTTTGCTCATTCAAAACGTTCCAAATGATTCCATTTTCAATGTGAAAGCGTTTACCAGTACTGGAAATACGCACACCGGAATAATGGCTAAATCCTTTACTCACAGTTTCTGCTAAAAGTCTATTTCGTTCCTCTTGCACAACTTCTTCAGCGCTTTTGCGAGAAGGCATTTGCGTAAATTCTTCCCAGGATAATTCCCACAATTCTAAAGCTTTTTGGTTGCCATAATTAAAAATTGGATCTGGTTCCGTACCATGAGAAACTACTACAAAAGGTGCTACAAATAGTTCTTGTGCTAATTCTGCTGGTGCCATAGTCAAATCAAATAAAGATTGCCCCATCCAATGTTGATAACTACGGAGTAAGCGCTGAGTATGGCGAATTATTGCTTCTTGCTGCCAGGGAAATTGCACAATGTCACCCATGCTAAAGGAAAATGTTGCACCATGATTTAGTATCCCATTGTTTGGTTGGCATTGCTGAATTGGAACATGAATTTACAAAATACACCTCACCACGCCATGTGCTACAACGCGCTTAACCATAGCCCAGCAGTAGCTCCCCCTCTCCTTAGTAAGGAGAGGGGTGGCTTTAGCCGGGGTGAGGTTTTTATTTTAGATTCAAGCATTGCTCAATTAAGGGATGATTCTTGTGGTGCAGGCCGGAGTGCCTGTCTGATAAATATAGAAAACGGGCAGGGATGCCCGTTCCACAAAACCATCAAAATCATCCCGCATTTATGCAACGCCTAGATTCATACTCCCTTCTCGTTCTAAGATTACCTATAAAAATTTCTCCCCCTCTTCCCCCTCTTCCCCCTCTTCCCCCTCTTCCCCCTCTGACTCAATTCAGTAATCTTCTAGCGGGAGGGGAGTAGCTATATTCAGCAACACCGTTTGGTTTTCTAATCCACCTGCAACAACTCTAGGTCAAAACCAAATTATCTCGATGAATCACCGTATCTGCACCTTCATAACCCAAAATCTTGGGAATTTGGGGCGATCGCGAACCCTGAATCTTTTCTAATTCCTGGCTATTGTAATTAACTAATCCCCTAGCAATTTCATTCCCTTGGCGATCGCACAATAACACAGCATCTTGACTCTCAAATTCGCTTTCCACCCTCACAATTCCCGCTGCTAACAAGGATTTTCCCTTTCGAGAAATTGCTACTACCGCTCCTTCATCCAAGTACAATTTTCCAGCAGGTACTAAACCATAAGCTATCCACCTTTTACGGGCAGAAGTTGGTTCTGGGTGGGGTTCAAAGTGAGTACCAATTGATTCTCCTTGTAATATTTTTTCTAAATTACGGGGATATCTTCCTTCGGTAATTACGGTACGAACCCCAGCAACTGTAGCGATGCGTGCCGCAGAAATTTTGGTTACCATGCCACCAGTACCCCATTGGGAACCCTGAGTACCTGTTTGCACTTGTAAGTCAGTTAATTCCTGAATATTAGTTACTAACGTAATTGGTTTAGCATCAGCTACAAAACGGGGATCGGCTGAGTAAAGTCTATCAACATCGGTAAGCAAAAACAGCCAATCTGCTTTCACTAAACTAGCTACCAAAGCCGACAGGGTATCATTGTCGCCAAATTTGAGTTCATCTATCGCTACAGTATCATTTTCATTGACTATGGGAATTACTCCCAATTCCAGCAATTCCTTAAATGTGTTGTTTACATTCAGATAGTGACTGCGCTGGACTAAATCGCTACGGGTAAGTAATACTTGGGCAATTGGCTGTTGTAGGGTGGTAAATAAATCATCATAAATACGCATTAACCGACCTTGTCCTACCGCTGCTACAGCTTGCTTCAGGGCAATATTTTTCGGACGTTCAGTTAAGCCCAAGCGTCCACAACCCACCCCCACAGCACCAGAGGAAACTAAAATGACTCGGTAACTCAGACCTCGCAGATGTGATAGAGTTTCTGCTAAAGTAGCAATGGTAGAAAGGGCTAACTGTCCCGTTTCTGGTTGGGTCAGACTAGAAGTTCCAATTTTGACAACGATAGTTTGCGGCATAGCACCAATCCAAGATCCCTCTGAAAGCCCGTCGGATTAAATCAAAAAATGGCATTGCTCAATTAAGGGATGAATATGAGTGAGGTAGGCATCTTACCTGCCTGGTGAAATATAGAAAACGGGCAGGGATGCCCGTTCCACAAATCAAGATGCCCATCCCACAAAACCATCAAAACCATCCCGCATTTATGCAACACCCAAAAAATAAATCATTTGTAACCAAACATAAACAGGCTACAAACATTATCCCAAAACTTTGAGTATATGGGCTAATGAGGGAAAAATAGAATTAAAGATATTATAAGCGGCAGCCTTCTATTAGTGAAGGCTACCGCTCTTAGAATTTATGGTTAGGGTCTTTATTTAGCTGACCCCATTTATATAATTTTTGAAACTAATTTCAAACTAATCCAAATATATCACCAACAAATTTCTATCTCCCTAAATCTTTTGATTTATTTAAACATTCAAAACTTCAAAGATTATTCATCTAATCAATCCAAAATCATTTCATCTTAACTTTACAAATCAACCTTTTTGCTTTAATTATTTTTCATATTTATATCAACAATAGTAAAGCGCCAGTCCTTCTATATAGGTGAAGGCTGACGCTTTACAAAGTTATAATGATTTACTATTTTTAGGGTCTTTATTTGTTGACCCCATATTATGATTATTATTATTTCCTAAGTTCTTCTTAAACAAAGTTTTCTTAACTTTTTTTTTAGATTTATTTTCCTGAACATTTATCAATCTTGATTACGTTTTGTTACTGCCTGCCCATGGATACCCCCAAAAGCTCAGAGATCCAGACTTCAAAATTACGTATGGGGTGCGAGGTGAGAGCAACATCTGGATGGATGATAGGCTCTACCAAAATTGTAAACATTCCTAGACGGTTACCTGCCAAGACATCGGTAAACAAGCGATCGCCTACCATTCCCACTTCCTGTGGTGGTAAATCCATGACTTTAAGTGCTTCCCTAATTTTGCGTCGGGAAGGCTTGGCTGCTCCTAAATGGTATGGTAAGTCTAAAGAACGGGCAATATTGCCAATGCGAGATTCACTTAAGTTATTGCTCACTAAATATAATGACGCAATGGAACGCATTTGTTCCACCCATTGTCGCAGTTCTGAAGAAGCATTGGCAGTTTTAATAGGTACTAAAGTTTCATCTACATCCAGAACCAGACCATTCAAGCCATTGTTTCTCACTATTTCTGGTGTCAATTTTAATACAGAACCTTGCAAAATTAAGTCAGGCTGTAAGAACTTGTTCCAAGTCATAGTCCCAAGGTAAGAGTTAATAGTTTATAGTCTATCTTAATGGAGCAATCTTAACTCCCGTTATAAGCTGTCGCGTATTTAACTTGTATATGGGACGCGGGCAAGATGCCCGCACTACAATAATTTGACTTTTTCGTCTTATACAATTTAGCTGCACATCAGCTTAGTCGTTTGCGCAGCGTTCCCTAGACGCACCATTGCTATATAGGGGTTTTCACTTTAGTACTTGGTGCTGGTTAATTCCTGAACCAAATGCTTGAAAAGCAGCTGAACTCCCTTTGCTGAGGTTCTTGCCCTTTTTAATTTGAGAAATTAATTATGGCAGAACTAACTTTGTCAGAAGTATTTGGAACTGGAAGTACAAAAGTGGCAAGTGGCGAAACTGTTTCGGAATCTGGTTTGTTTATTCCGGACTCGGTATTGTCTGCCGTTGGTTTAGATTCAC
>JASJCY010000178.1 GCA_030065825.1 Nostocaceae cyanobacterium
TTACAAGGTAAAAGCTGATAATGCATTTTAGCTCCTGTTAATGGCGGCAGAGCGGCTGGAGGTGCATTTCCAGCTAGAAACTGGAAACGAGAATAAACGAGAAAAACACAGGGTTTTCAGGCTGCATCCTTATAATTAGCCGTAGGTTTAGGTAGTCAGGTTAAGCTTTCCGAGAAACCACCAAAGTAACAATATAATCTGATTGTTCTGGTTTTTGATTCTGCTTTGGATAAGGAGCTACTTCTATGACTTTAATTGCATAACCATCAAAGGTTTTCACCGCTAAATTTTCTGCTCCTGCCCTACTGATTAAGTTAAATTCACCCAAATCTTGCTGATTTTTGACGACATTAAGCTTAACTTTAACTTGTCCTGCCCAAACACATTGAACCTCATCAGGACACCTAGAATCTTCTTCTACCTGCAAATTTTGGATTTTAATCTTCTCAGACTCGATCAATGCTACCTGACCTGCTTTCAGTCCGAATTGACTATCTAAAGTTACAATCACCGAATTTGACAATTGATTCTGGTTCTGGGAATTTGGTATACTAGTGTTCTGACGGCATCCAATCATTAGCACTATCAACAGGATGACAGAGAGTAATTTCTGAGTTTTCAGCATATACATACTTCTGATCCTTAGCGTTCCATTTTAATTCCCCAGCACAATTAACTATACTGTGGTTCTCTAAAACTAACTCACTGCTTAAAAACAGTTTTTTGTCAATCCGTGGATTGGAAGTTTAATTTAAGTTTTGTAAAATTTTAGAAAGGGCTTTTTCAAAAAAGGTCAGCGCTTTGATTTGTATTATCTTCGCTACAGGAATGTTTTAACGTAGTTCAAAGCTTTTCGGACTCAAAAAATATTTTTGGATATAGGTATAGCGCTGACAATTTATCATAGCATACTACATTTTTTCCTGTTTGTCAAACCCTGAAAAATGGATAATTTGTATCAAAATGTTTAGCGATTATTGCAATAAATTAAGAGAAGTTAAGTTTATAAAATCAGAAGATTTGATGGGAAAACTATAAAAGTATTGAGTAAAATTATAGATAAGATAATAATGGTTTGTGTCATTAGAAATCCCCGACTTAAAAAAAAAAGTTGAGAATTTAAACACTCGCTACTCATCAAACTTAATGATATCGACCACTAATTTTGAATTTTGAATTTTGAATTGATATGCCCTCTCTCGATCATCTCCAGCGCCAGATAACAACTGCTAAGGAATTGCAGTCAGTAGTTAGAACCATGAAAGTTCTTTCAGCCGCCAGCATTCGTCAGTACGAACGGGCTGTAGAGTCTCTGGCGGAGTATACCCGTACCATAGAAATGGGTTTGCAGATTGTATTGAGAGACTATGCCAAATCGGGAATTTCTCATTCTGGTTTGACCAATGCTAAATCTGGGGTTATCAACCGCTGGGGAGCGATTGTTTTTGGTTCAGACCAAGGAATGTGCGGTCAATTTAATGAGCAGATTGGTCACTACGTATTAGAGCAAATCAGTCAACTATCTCCTACAACTTATGACCTGAGTCTACTAACAGTTGGTACAAGAGTGATTCCTCCTTTAGAAACAGGGGGACAGAAAATTACAGCCAGCTTTTCTATGCCTAGTTCTTTAGCAGGTATTACTCCCATGGTGCAAGAACTATTGTTATATATAGAAAAGTGGCGCGAAGATGAGCAAATCAGTCAAATCTTGCTATTTTATCATCATCTCCACTCTAATACTTCATTTCAACCCCGAAAATTACAGATTTTGCCTATAGAACAAACATGGTTGCAGCAATTACAAAAACAACAGTGGGATTCTCGCAGTTTACCTACTTTTACCATGGAGCGATCGCAATTGTTTGCTACTTTGGTTCGTCAATATCTGTTTGTTTCTTTATATCGTGCTTTTGGGGAATCCCTAGCCAGTGAAAATGCCAGTCGTCTGGCTTCGATGCAGATGGCAGAACAAAATATTGAAGAGCGATTGGCAGAGTTTAATACCCAATTTCAGCAAGAGCGTCAGACGGCGATTACTGAAGAAATTCTGGAAATTGTCGCGGGTGCTGATGCTTTAGCTCAATAGTTGTTTCAGTTATCAGTTATCAATCAACTACTCTTTTCTCGCTTAAAGATTACCGATTAAAAAACCGCTCCAGGTGCAGAGAACGCAGAGAGTAGAGAGACGGAGGAGATAGGTAATCTTACACCACCGAAGTAACCCCCTGGGATTTAAATCCCAGTCTCATAGTCTAAGAGGATGTTTGAGGGGTCCAAAAGGTTACTTAAAACCTCTGTGGGTAAACCTCTCTCCTACTAGTCCAGAGGCTTTAAAACTCCTATTTTTCTGTTCCCCTTCCAGCATTAAAAGTTTTTCCGCTTCCCTCTCCTTCTAGGAGAGGGCTTCCCCTAGGGGTTAGGGGTTAGGTTTTTAGGGTTGTGATGTTAAATATAATACTTTTCAAACATCCTCTAAGTCGTCTAAAGACGACTAGATTTGAAATTTATAGTTTTTTAATGACCGAAGGTCTTCGACTTTCAAGGAAGAAGGAAGAAGGAAGAAGGAAGAAGTGCTCAAATATAGCTAGTTACTTCAAACATTGCCCAATGGTGTAGGACGAAGTAGTAACAATGAGTATTTTCGTTTTCTTCAAATAGCTTTTGGCAGCTTCAAAGAACTTGATACATAACGCTCTAATTGCACACATGAGTTGGTTTAGAAGCGTGAACCTCAACTATTTTCGCTCAGCAATGAATGAAGTTGATCAAATGCAAAGAATAATGGTTTGTGTGCCCAACAAATTGAACAAATCTTCTAACAACTCAAGTGGATACAGGTTAAGCGTCGTAAAAGATGGGTAAAGTTTGGTAGGAGTGCAAGCTTCAACACAAACATAAAACCGCTCAAACCCTCTTTTGCTCAAACCCTCTTCCTTCCCTTTGACAAGGGATTATTTAACGGTAAGGATTTGCAATTTGTATCATTGTGGGTAGATTAAATCTAACAACTTGCACCATTCAAGGGCAAGCACATAAAAACCGGGTTTTTGAAGCAAAAAGAGGCGATTTTACTTCATATTTCCAAAAAACCTGGTTCCTGACATTGCTATAAGTTATCAATATAAATAACAAATAACAAATGAATGATATGAACGAAGATAAAGCAACCCCGCAGGGAAAAATCTTATTAGAACCCGGTACTTTTTGGAGTCGTGTCAGGGAACAAACGGAATATGCACTCAAGTGCGGTGCGCTGTTATCTTTACCTTCGGAATGTGAATTTGTCGAACAGAATGGGGTGCATTTCTTGGTACGGATTTTATCAAATCTTGTCCGCAAGGATAAAGCTAAACAGAAGCAAGATAAACAAAAGACTTCTGGAGGGGAGTTTAATCCTTTTCTACCCTATGAAGAAGATTTGTTTGTTGCTGATATTTCCGATACCCATGTTTGCATACTCAACAAATACAACGTTGTTGACTATCACTTGTTGATTATCACTCGCGCTTTTGAGGAACAGGAATCTTTATTAACTCTTGAAGATTTTGCCGCTATGTGGGCATGTTTGGCAGAATTTGATGGTTTGGTATTTTATAACTCCGGTAAAATTGCTGGTGCTTCCCAAAGACATAAGCATCTGCAAATGGTTCCTCTACCATTGACATCTGAAGAACCTCTACCTATCGCACCCCTCTTGACAAATACCCTATTTCATAGAAGTATTGGTAGTATAATTGGGCTTCCCTTCTTGCACGCTTTTATTAATTTAGACACCCATAAACAAAAGTCTGCTTTCGATGCTGCTACAGCAACCTTGAAATCCTATCGCCAATTGCTACAAGGGTTAGATTTAGAAGACAATGGTAAGCTAACAGCAGCTTATAATCTTCTGGTTACACGAGAATGGATGTTAATCATCCCGCGATCGCAATCAGACTTTGAATCAATTCCCGTTAACTCCTTAGGTTTTGCTGGTGCTATGCTGGTACGCAATCAACAGCAAATGCAGATTCTCAAAGAAGTTGGTCCGATGACCCTTCTCAGCAAAGTTGCCTTAAAGAATAGGGAATAGGGAATAGGGAATAGGAAATAGGGAATAGGGAATAGGGAATAGGGAATACCAATTTCAAAAAATACTACTGCACAGCAATTATCTGAATCTGTTGCCTGTTGCCTCTCTTGAAAAGTTGCTCATGGGGGAAACCCCCAAGACCGCACTTTTCGCTGTTGCCTGTTGCCTGTTGCCTTTCCTAAGGGAATAGGATTGAACAACAATTCTACCCTGGAGGAAAGCTTAGTGCTAACGGGAAGCTGCGACCTGTCTAATGGATAAACCTACTGCTGACTGCTATAAATTTATATTCTCGATCAGCAACCCCCAAAATTTCCTTTCCAGAAGTGGTAGTTACAAAATCTACGAGCGAAAATAGAAGAAAGGTACTATGTAAAAAAAGCCTGACATTTAATAAGGAGTCTGTTATCAGTGGTTTTACCCATAGAAAAAAACATATACGAAACCAAAACTCAAGAAATTGCGAGGGAAATTCTCTTGGCTACCCGGGAAGGGGGGAACTTATTTTCTGCTTTGCGGGAACAAATGCGCTGGGATGATAAATTACTAGCATGGGCAATGAGTAACCCAGGGTTAAGGGTACAGTTATTTCGCTTTATTGATACTCTCCCCGCTTTGCAGAGTAAAGCTGAAATTGCTAGCCATTTACAGGAATATTTAGGAGATGAATCCGTAGAATTACCGACAGCACTCAAAAGTTTGTTAAATTTTGCTAACCCAGATTCCATGCCGGGACAGTTTGCGGCTACTACCGTTTCCACAGCTACGGAAACCTTAGCACATAAGTATATTGCGGGGGAAAATATTAAGCAGGTATTGAAAACCCTGGAGAAACTGCGGAAAGAGAAAATGGCTTTTACCGTAGATTTACTGGGTGAAGCTGTAATCACAGAAACAGAGGCTCAGTCTTATCTAGAAAGGTATCTGGATTTAATGCAACAATTGGCTGAAGCAGGGAAGAATTGGAAGCATGTTCCTCAAATTGATGAAGCTGATGGAGAAATGTTAGCTAAAGCCCAGGTTTCTGTGAAGTTAACGGCGTTTTATTCCCAATTTGACCCGTTGGATGCTAAAGGTAGTGAAGAAAGGGTAAGTTCCCGTATTTGTACCCTTTTACGTCGTGCGAAGGAGTTGGGTGTGGCTGTTCACTTTGATATGGAACAGTATATCTATAAGGACATTACTTTTAGCATTTTGAAGAAACTCTTGATGCAGGAGGAGTTCCGCAGTCGTACTGATATTGGCATGACTATTCAAGCATATCTGCGCTCTAGTGAGGAAGATGCACGAGATTTGATTGCATGGGCTAAACAACGGGGTTATCCGCTGACAATTCGTCTGGTGAAGGGTGCTTATTGGGATCAGGAAACCATTAAGGCAGAACAAAAGCATTGGCAACAACCAGTTTATAACAATAAGGCGGCTACGGATGTCAATTTTGAAAAGATTACCCAATTATTGCTAGAGAATCACCAATATGTGTATGCTGCTATTGGTAGCCATAATGTCAGGTCACAAGCAAAGGCGATCGCTATTGCTGAAGCTTTAGGTGTTCCCCGTCGTTGCTTTGAAATGCAGGTTCTCTACGGGATGGGGGATAAGTTAGCTAAGGCTTTGGCAGATAAGGGTTATCGGGTACGGGTGTATTGTCCCTATGGTGATTTGCTTCCGGGAATGGCTTATCTGATTCGCCGATTGTTGGAAAATACGGCGAATAGTTCGTTTTTACGGCAAAATTTGGAGAATCGTCCGGTTGAGGAGTTGTTGAAGTCTCCGGAATCACAATTATCTCACGCAAAGACGCAGAAACGTAAAGAGGAACAGAAGGAAGGGTTTATCGGTGTCGCAGATACGGATTTTGCTGAGGAGGTCAACAGAAGGGAATTTGAGGAGGCTTTAGGAAGAGTAAGAGGTTTGTTGGGTAAGACTTATTTACCTCTGGTGAATGGGGAGTATGTGCAAACTGAGAATGTGGTGGATTCCGTGAATCCCTCGAATTTTCAGGAAGTGGTTGGTAAAATTGGACTCCTAAGTGTGGAACAGGCTGAGGTGGCGATGGAGGCTGCTAAGGCTGCATTTCCTGGTTGGCGAAAAACTCCGGTAAGGGAACGGGCTGGTATATTAACAAAGGCAGCGGAGTTAATGGAGGTGCGTCGCGCTGAATTGTGTGCTTGGATGGTGTTGGAAGTCGGTAAGCCTCTACGAGAAGCTGATGCTGAGGTGTCGGAGGCAATTGATTTCTGTCGCTACTACGCTTCGGAAATGGAACGGTTGCATCGGGGTGTCATTTATGATGTTGCTGGAGAGACGAATAGATTAATTTACCAGCCTCGGGGAATTGCGGTGGTAATTTCTCCCTGGAATTTCCCGATGGCGATCGCAACAGGGATGACGGTTGCAGCTTTGGTAACAGGAAATTGTACTCTGTTGAAGCCTGCGGAACCTGCTTCGGTAATTGCGGCGAAAATTGCCGAGATTTTAGTGGATGCAGGAATTCCCAAGGGTGTGTTTCAATATGTACCCGGTAAGGGTTCCCAGGTTGGTGCTTATATGGTCAATCACCCGGATACAAATATAATTGTTTTTACTGGTTCCCAGGAAGTAGGTTGTCGTATTTATGCGGAAGCGGCGGTGTTAAAACCTGGTCAAAAGCATATGAAGCGGGTAATTGCCGAGATGGGTGGTAAGAATGGCGTTATCATTGATGAAAGTGCTGATTTAGACCAAGCTGTTGCCGGGGTGGTGCAGTCAGCCTTTGGTTACAGTGGACAAAAATGTTCTGCTTGTTCTCGGGTGATTGTGCTGGAACCCGTTTATGATGCTTTTGTGCAACGGTTTGTGGAAGCGACAAAATCTCTGAATATTGGAGAAGCAGAATTTGTCGGTACTCAGGTCGGACCTGTAATTGACGGTAAGGCACAGTCACGCATCCGGGAGTATATTGACAAGGGTAAGGCACAAGCAAAGCTGGCTTTAGAAATGTCTGCACCGGAACATGGGTATTTTGTTGGTCCGGTCATCTTCACAGATGTGTCACCCGATGCCATAATTGCCCAGGAAGAGATTTTTGGTCCTGTGGTAGCGGTAATTAAGGTGAAGGACTTTCAAGAGGCTTTAAGGGTGGCTAACGGGACAAATTACGCCTTGACTGGGGGACTTTTCTCTCGCACTCCTTCCCACATTCAGCAAGCACAGGAGGAGTTTGAAGTAGGGAATTTGTACATTAATCGTACAACTACGGGAGCGATTGTAGCAAGGCAACCCTTCGGTGGGTTTAAGTTATCGGGGGTTGGTTCTAAAGCTGGGGGTCCCGATTACCTATTGCAATTCCTGGAACCGCGCACTGTGACGGAGAATATCCAGCGTCAGGGTTTTGCACCAATTGAGGGTGCGGAGTAATATTGTCGTTGGTATAAATTAGGGATTGGGGCGCAAGCATTGCGCCCCTACATATATATCACCATTTTTGTGCATTGGTAAGAGCTACTTTTCTACCCCTAAAGGATACAGGTGGAGGCAGTATCCACCACAAGCTGTGGGAACTGCTAGAATTAGCGTTCACGTACTGTGCCCGAAGGACATACAGGAATCAAACCGGATTCCTATAGACATCTGGTGGAAAAGAATGTAGAGACGTTGCAATGCAACGTCTGGAACAAGGGTTTTGGACAACGCATATTTAATTTCCAACAGAGGTCTTATGGGAAAGGTTCTAAATTTGCTTTTATCTGTTTCAAGCTCACTTTTCTATAATCCTTGCTACATAATGCTTTGAAGCTAGATTATTGCCCCTTCAGCTATAGATATCAGTTCATGTTTCTACTGCAAGATTATTTGCTTCCCTAACTTGTTGCATTTGTGCTTTTAAGCCCCTTAAACTTCGCATCAATTTTATTCGTTTTTCTGGTTCAGTTTCCAAGTGGATTTTTTTACGAACTTCATGCATTTTATAATGCTGTCGATTGGGACTTTTTAACTCACCGTCTGTAATAACAACTCCAGTCACTTCATATGATTTTTTGCCAATGTAATGCTTTTCCTTATTCCTATTACTATGCAATCCATAACGATGAAACTGCTGTTTTACTTGCCAAATCAAGTTATCTGGAACACAATCACCTGAAATTGTCACATCGTCCATGTAAACAGTCAGAGTGCAATTTGCACGCTCAACAATCTCGTTGATAGCCTCCCACATATCTATATGTGAAAAATACGAGAGGATAGCACTTGATGGACTTCCAGTTGGCAGATGATCTTTGAAAGTTGATAGTTTGGTTAGGATACCAGCAACATCTGGGGAACATTTCATTCGTTTGTGGAAGAAGCAATAAACATGCCTTGCTGGTGTAGAAGGAAAGTATTTTTCGATGTCAAGGCTCCTCACAACCACAGCATTGACATGAGCTTTAGCGTTACTAATATACGAACGTCCTTTTGCAGGAGCATGTACATAATTCGGGAGCTTAATTCGCTTCAGAAGCTCCTCAATCCGCTTCTGGACACATTTTAAGATGCGTTTTGGCTCTTCGACAAGACGTGTTTTTTTGCTCTTAGAATCACGTCTCTCCCACTCTAAATATAGATCCTCTGTATGAGTAAGCAATTTTAACTTACTTCGATTCACGTGCAAGAGCTTTACAAGTTTTGCCTTAGAGTTTAAACAGTAAAAAGGCGATTGGTTTAATTCATATCCTGTATATTTACTCTTCGGCATAAGAATGTCCAGACCTTTCAGCGATAAAGTTAAGAATGGCAATAATCTTAGAGGATACAAAAGTCTTCAACTTCTCTGTTTTTACATCTTTATTCAAGCTTTCTGAGAAAAACATAATCGAGGATACTGGTATATCAAAAACCTCCGAGTATCGGTTCAGCAACTCAAGTTTTGGAGTCTTTTTCCCCGACTCAATTTCCGAAAGATATGACTTGGATATTCCTAGTTTCTCTGCAAGCTCCTTCTGCGATAGATCGTGGAATACCCTCATCAACCTTAGAGCTTCATTCAGCATATCTAACCTCCCGTGGCTAGAGGGTTTAAAGGGTTGTAATAGAAGGGTTAGCAGTTTAGTCCTGCAACAGCTCAATCAGCCACTTCAATAACTTGAAGATAGCTGGACCGAGTTGAAATAGTAAACGGAGCGTTTGAGGTTTGCGGAGCCATTTTAGCCACCGCTTATATTTACGCTTTTTCAACTGCTGCTGCCGTTTGTCGGGATTTTGTTTTTCCATAAGGAAACTCCTTAATATTGTGTGTTTGCACCCATCCACGTTGCCGTGAATGAATGTTGCCTCAAACAACACAGGAGAACAGCAGTTTTAACCCTCCCTATACAGGCAGCCAAATTGCCTGGGCTGCGTGCGCGCTTGCGCTGGTGCACGGGGTCATACAGTAGTCAATCAGTAGTCAATTCTTACCCACCCCTCAGATGGACTAGCACTGATGCTTGAACCTTCCCTCAGATGGACTAGCACTGATGCTTGAACCTCATGTGCAGTTCGTGAACTGTTCGTGAACTGTTCGTGAACTATTAGTGAACTACTGCTACTGGGTTACCCGTGAACACGGTAGAAGATGATTTCCCATCTTCCTCAGATCGCAAAAGCGATCCAGTAATTGGCAACTATCTCCTTTTAACCCGACTGAAATTAATGTAGCACAATTTTTGAAAAATAAGTTCGCAGCAGGCGAACTTTTTAACCAATCGGCTCACTAAATATCTCGTCATAGGTTATATCTGTATATTTTTTAGTGTTTCCCTAAACGCCAACCAAGCACTAACCGCTTCAGGCTTAGATGGGGCTTGTTTCTGCATTAAAATTACGCCATCTGCAAAGCCGATAATTCCATACTCCTGATTTGCAGACATTTGTTCAATCAGGGGAATGAGATTGCGAAGTAAATTGCGATCGCCTTTAAATGCTACTTGATATTTTTGCAACTGCCAAAGGTCAGCGATGGCATAATCTACCTTTATCACTTCTTGGCTATCATTGCGTAATTTTAGTGACGGTAAGCGGAGAATTTCCCGACGACTGGAAAGATGGGGTACTAGGTAGGTAGTTGCACAGACGCTAGCATTTGGGGGTATTTTTGTCAGTAAGGAACGCATTTGGGTTACATGATGCCATTGTTGGGGTAAAGATACATATACCCAAGGTTGGATGGAATCAGGTATGAGAAAATATAATGTCCGACTGGGGTTGGATGTCACCGTAAAAAATAGGGAAACACAGATGCAAGCCACCCAAAAGCGGCGAAAAGAGGGTTTAAATTTTTGGGGATTTTGCGACCACCAGAGAATCACCCCGTAAAATAAACCAGGTACTACACTTAAAGCGTAGCGAATTGTAATTGCTAGTACTGATTGACCCTTGCCCAAAAGTAACTTTAGTAAGGGAAAACCAGCAATCATCCAAGAAGCGGGTGCTACAGCAGGTACAAATGCCAAGGGTAACCAATGACCGAGTAAATATTTAATTGTTTTCACTGGTGGGGTGACCAATTCTACTATTAACCGCCAAGGGTTGCTAATCATCCCCCAAATAATTTCCAAGGTAGAAGCTTCATTGCCATCAGCATATTGTCCAAAGCGTTCTAACATAAATCGTCGGGAAATATCTTCGGAAAACAGGGGCATAATTAGATTAGTCAGCAGCAACATATAGCCGAAACTAAGGCTAGATAATGCTAGTCCAGCACGAGGAAAGCGCTTGCTAAGAATCATGTAAATTCCCACACCAAATAATCCGACGCCAGCATCTTCCCGCACAGCCAATGTTAAAATAGCTAGTAACCAAAATAACCACCACCAGCGCTTTTCCATTGCCAGTAATAGGGTAAAGATAAATAGGGGAATTTGGCTAATATCGTGAAAGTTGTTTAATGTTGGACCAATTACCGCGTTGGCACCATAAAAACTGGCGGTAATTATTGTTGCCAATGGTGGTTCTAAATACTGCCGTGCTAATATGTATAAGACTAAACCTGCTGCCGTAATAAAAATCACTTGCAGCACAGATAAGGTGACTGGGGAGGGAAACAAAGCGTAAATTGGTAGCCACAGCAAGAGTGCAGGGGTAAAATGTTGACCGAGGCGATGATAATCAACTCTAGTTACTTCCCCAGCATGGACGACGTTAGTGGAAAGACTGGAAGAAAGGGAACTTTGGAAAAATCGACCGTGGAGGTTATTCCAAAAAACCTGGTTAAAAATGCCTTGGTCAAAGGAAGAGTAAAAACTATAGTAGCGGTTCAGAGATAATAGTAAACAAAGGAAAAAGAATAATCCTGCTATTACTAAGATTGTCTTTGACTTTCGCAGGATTTCTAAATGCTTAGGTAATTGTGACCACATCACTCACTCACAGGAAAAATTACAGTTTATTGTAAACTAGCGCTACACTAAGACTTCACAAGGAGCAAAAACTTGCTTCGCGCTATAGTAAGGCTTCACAAGGAGCAAAAAGTCTAGCGCTATAGTAAGACTTCCCAAGGAGCAAAAACTCGCTTCGCGCTATAGTAAGACTTCCCAAGGGAAAAAAGTCTAGCGCTATAGTAAGACTTCCCAAGGAGCAAAAACTCGCTTCGCGCTATAGTAAGACTTCGTAAGGGAAAAAAGTCTAGCGCTATAGTAAGACTTCCCAAGGAGCAAAAACTCGCTTCGCGCTATAGTAAGACTTCACAAGGAGCAAAAACTCGCTTCGCGCTATAGTAAGACTTCGTAAGGGAAAAAAGTCTAGCGCTATAGTAAGACTTCACAAGGAGCAAAAACTCGCTTGGCGCTATAGTAAGACTTCGTAAGGGAAAAAAGTCTAGCGCTATAGTAAGACTTCACAAGGAGCAAAAACTCGCTTGGCGCTATAGTAAGACTTCACAAGGGGAAAAACTCGCTTCGCGCTAGAGTAATACCAATTTGAAAAAAGAATGCGATACATGGTTGGTAGGGGCGCGGTTTCCGCGCCCCTACAATTGGATCTGTTGCAAACATTTTTTGATTTGGTACAAGACTTTCACAAGGGGAAAAACTTGCTTCGCGCTAGAGTAAGGCTTCACAAGGGAGAAAAACTAAGCGCGCTATAGTTCAAACGCTTTGATCCAAAGTCAAATATAAAAAATCGAGGATTTAAAATGGTGCTGCTGCCAAAATGGCACAGATATTGCAAAATAAATGCAGTTCCCGATCGTTGCTGCTTTTCAATGCCTACCCTACTTGCTGACCTTCAAAATTTGCTGTCTGACCTGATTAGCCGCTACTCATCTAGGGTAGATTTTTTGATGATTCGCTTAGAAGAATCAGAAGGTACAGATATTCTCCTACGGGGTGACAAAATAGAAACCCTCAGCGAAGGCATTTCCATTGGCGGACATATTCGCGCTTGTTATCGAGGTGGGTGGGGTTTAAGTAGCTTTAACCATATACATACAATTGAAGACCGCATCACCGAAGCGATCGCAGCAGCGCGGATGGTGGGTGACGAAGAAACTTTACTAGCACCAATCGAACCAGTACAAGCCGTATGTCAATTACCCCTAACAGGTACTAACCCCCGTCACATTCCCATAGTAAAAAAGCAACAATTGTGTGTCCATTACACTGAGTTACTTAAAAGTCTTGACCGTCGTATAACTACTACTTCCGTACATTACACTGACTCTGCACAAAGAGTAATTATCGCTACTAGTGAAGGTAGTCTAATTGAACAATCTTGGGTAGATATGGAAATGCGCTTTGCCGCTACCGCTAGGGACGGGGATATGGTGCAAACTGGCAGAGAAACCACTGGTTCCCGGCGTGCTTTTGAAGACTTAATGGGTTTGGATACCCAAGTTAAAGGTGCAGCACACAGAGCTGTAACTGCTTTATCCTTGCCCTCTGTCAAAGGCGATACCTATACCGTAGTCATTGACCCGATTCTCACTGGTTTATTTGTTCACGAAGCCTTTGGGCATCTTTCCGAAGCAGATATGGCTTACGAAAATCCGGATTTGTTGGAAGTAATGACCATCGGACGGCGATTTGGTCACCCAGAGTTACAAATTTTCGACGGTGCTGCACTGGGAGGACATCGTGGTAGTTATTTTTACGATGATGAGGGAACACCCGCCACTACCACCCAATTAATCAAAGATGGAGTTTTCGTGGGACGCTTGCATTCTCGGGAAACCGCTGGCAAATTAGGAGAAGCACCCACGGGAAATGCTCGTTGTCTTAATTATCATTATGCCCCCCTAGTACGGATGACAAACACTTGGATAGAAAGGGGTAAAACTCCCGTAGAAGATTTGTTTGCTGATGTCAAACAAGGAGTTTATGCCCGTAACTGGCTGGGGGGAATGACAAATGGGGAAATGTTCACTTTTGGTGCTGGAGAAGCCTGGATGATTCGTAATGGCAAAATTGCTGAACCAATCAAGGATGTCACCCTCTCAGGAAATGTTTTCCAAACCCTCGCAGATATTGAAGCCATCGGTGATGATTTTTATTGGGATGAGTCTGGTGGTTGCGGTAAGGGAGGACAAAATGGCTTACCTGTAGGTTGTGGTGGTCCGAGTTTGCGGATTCGCAATGTGGTTGTTGGAGGTGAAGCAGAATGAGGAGTTCGTAGGGGCGCAAAGCTTGCGCCCAAAAAAGCCCCCCAGTTCGTAGGGGCGCAAAGCTTGCGCCCAAAAAAGCCCCCCAGTTCGTAGGGTCGCAAAGAGATGTAGGGTGTGTTACGCCTGAGGGTACGGCAACTTAAATGGTTGATAGTGGGTTGCGCTACGCGACAACACACCCTACATTGCTTGAAATATTAGCACCGACTTACTTACCAATTTTTAATTTTTAATTGTTTTGGGAGGCGCACAATTGATGATGAATAATACAACAAAACTAGGTAATATTAGTCCCTTGATTCCTGCTGGAGATGATGTAGAAGGGGCGATCGCCTTTTATGAGGAACAATTAGGATTTACAACTATCTACAAAGAAGGTGAACCAGTTACTATGGCAATTGTTGCACGTGATGGGGCAGAAATTTTTCTGTGCCAAAATGATGATAAATATCTTGCACAAAACACTTCTTTTCGCATCCAGGTTGAGAGTATCGAACAGCTTTATGAGGAATTTCAAGCAAAGGGAGGAGAAATGATTCACCCTAATGGCAAACTGGAAACAAAACCTTGGGGAACGAAAGAGTTTGGAGTTTTGGATCTGGCAGGTGTTTGTATTACTTTTTATCAAAATATGTAAAATCTCTTTACAAAACTTCATTTATCATTGAAGGCTGAAGCAGCAAAAGTTATACCTTTACTGTGTATAGCCAAAGTTGTTTGTAGAGAGAAGAATTACAAGCATCTACTCCAAACATTGTAGAGAGGTTTGAAATTTCATTAAGATTTCTCACTGAAATGTTGCAATCTGGTCTAGGGTGAAAAAGTGGTCTTTGGGCGAAAATATTAAGCAATTGTACTCACCCAAAGATATTAACAATCGTTACAAAATTCTAGACAAAAGGACTGTAATATGGCAATTCCTTTATTGGAGTATTCCCCATCAACTCAAAATCAGCGTGTAATTGGGTATGAGATAGCGGGTGAAGAACAATCCAGAATTTACTCTCAAGAAACTTCACCCAATTCGAGGGAAACTGATGAATTGATTTGGGCTGCATATTACCAAATTTTTCACGAACAACAGATGTTGGCTAGCAACCGCCAACTTTATTTGGAATCGCAGCTTAAAGCTAGTCAAATTACAGTCAGGGATTTTATTCGGGGATTAGCAACTTCCGATTCATTTCGCCGACTCAACTATGAATGTAATAATAACTACCGCTTTGTAGAACTATGCATTCAGCGGATATTGGGTCGTTCAGTTTATAATGAGCGTGAAAAACTGGCGTGGTCAATTGTTCTGGCTACCAAAGGATTGCAAGGTTTTATCAATGCTTTGCTAGATACGGAAGAATATTTAGAGAACTTTGGTTACAATACAGTTCCCTATCAACGGCGACGGATTTTACCCCAGCGAGATCGAGGGGAATTACCTTTTGCCAGAATGTCCCGTTATGCCCAAGATTATCGTGACAATTTACCCAAACCCAAGAAATACGATCCGTGGAAGAATTTTGATTTACGGGTATTTTTAGACAGTTCTGACGGACCTGTAGTTTCGTGGCTATTTGTAACCTTATTGGGGTTGATTGTGTCTTTTTATTTGCTACCTATACTTGGTATCTTGCCTAAATTTGGCGGATACTAGTACGACTGGGCAATTCTTTTTTCGTGGTTGGTTTATTTCCACCAGCCTGTACTAGCCATTGTAGCTAGACTGGTAATAGGTAATAGGATTTCTAATTACCAATTACCTTTTTTCCTATTTAGGAGTTACCCAACTGGGTTTTAAGCGTTGTGCGTCGGTACTAAACTACTCACTACGAACCAAAAATGAATTTTCAACTATAGCACTTACGTAAATCCTGCTATTAATTGCCTATTAATTGCCTAATTAGCAATTTGTGATTATTTGGACTCCTTCTATGACTGGTTCAATAGAAAAAGCTTTACACAAGACACTGCCTTTGGAAAGTGGAGACAGACTCAACCGACATGAGTTTGAACGCCGTTATCTGGCAATGCCCAATGTCAAAAAGGCAGAATTAATAGAAGGAATAGTATATATGGCATCTCCGTTACGTTTTAGAAGTCATGCACAACCCCACAGTTTGGTAATGGTTTGGTTGGGAACCTATAAGGTAATGACACCAGGTGTAGAATTGGGTGATAATGCCACAGTGCGCTTAGATTTAGATAATGAACCCCAACCGGATGCTGTGCTGTTAATAGATCCAAGTTTGGGAGGACAGACAAATATTAGCGAAGATGACTATATTGAAGGTGCACCAGAATTAGTGGTAGAGGTTGCAGCTAGTAGTGCATCCAATGATTTGCATGATAAAAAACGAGTATATCGTCGTAACGGGGTTCGGGAATATATAGTTTGGCAGGTATTTGAGAATAAACTAGATTGGTTTAGTTTGCAAGCAGGTGAATATATACCACTGGAAGCTGATACAGATGGTATTATCAAAAGTTTGGTGTTTCCAGGTTTGTGGTTAGTATCTGCAGCGTTATTGGTGGGTGATATGAAGCAAGTTTTAGCGGTACTACAACAAGGCTTGGATTCCCAAGAACATACTGATTTTTTACAAACATTATCACATTGACACTCCACAGGGCTACAAGCCGTGGGATTCTTGGTTCAATGACTTTTTATGTTTGGTTGTGGGATTTTCCCGTGATTGATTGACTTGAAAATAGGAAATGGGAAAACACAACAGTCTTACCTTCCAAAAAACTATAGCGTCATAGTAATGGTTTTACCTTCCCAAAAAACTATAGCGTCATAGTAATGGTCTTACCTCTCCCAAAAAACTATAGCGCCATAGTAATGGTCTTACCTCTCCCAAAAAACTATAGCGTCATAGTAATGGTCTTACCTCTCCCAAAAAACTATAGCGTCATAGTAATGGTCTTACCTCTCCCAAAAAACTATAGCGCCATAGTAATGGTCTTACCTCTCCCAAAAAACTATAGCGCCATAGTAATGGTCTTACCTCTCCCGGAAAACTATAGCGTCATAGTAATGGTCTTACCCTCCGCAAAACTATAGCGCCATAGTAATGGTCTTACCTTCCAAAAAACTATAGCGCCATAGTAATGGTCTTACCTTCCAAAAAACTATAGCGTCATAGTAATGGTCTTACCTCCCCCGGAAAACTATAGCGTCATAGTAATGGTCTTACTTCTCCCGGAAAACTATAGCGTCATAGTAATGGTCTTACCTCCCCAAAAAACTATAGCGCCATAGTGGGAGCATCCCAATTTTTATGCAATACCCTAGAAGGGTATCGCTACACGGACAAAGCCTGCCTTCGCAGGCTAGAAATGTTTAGCCTGCGAAGGCAGGCTTGGCTTGTATAGCCCTACCCTTCTAGGGTTTGGGTGTTTTTCAAAAATTGGGATGCTCCCGCCATAGTAATGGTCTTACCTTCCAAAAAACTATAGCGTCATAGTAATGGTCTTACCTGCCCGGAAAACTATAGCGTCATAGTAATGGTCTTACCTGCCCGGAAAACTATAGCGTCATAGTAATGGTCTTACCTGCCCGGAAAACTATAGCGCCATAGTAATGGTCTTACCTCCCCAAAAAACTATAGCGCTATAGTAATGGTCTTACCCTGCGCAAAACTATAGCGTCCTTAAGGTGAAGTGAGATTTTCTCGTGGGAGACTAACTTGAAATAGCCATATCGACTTGTTTAAATAATTCTTTGATATTAAAAGTATTATCTAAAACAACATCTGCACGGGCTACTTTTTCCGCTAGAGGCATTTGGCTTTGAATTCTCGCTTTTGCTTGCTCTAAGGTTAAATTATTTCGTTGTATCAATCTTTCTAACTGTTGTTGTTCCCCACAAGTCACAACCCAAATTTCTGTGACTAAATCACTCATCCCAGCTTCAAACAATAAAGGCACAACTAATACTAGTGTTGTTACTGAAGATAAGGCAATTTCTGCTCTGAAGCGATCGCCCACATAAGGATGGATTAAACTTTCAATATAATGTCGTTCTTCAGGATTATTAAAAATAATTTCCCCTAATTGTTGACGGTTGAGACTTCCATCTGCAAGTAAAATTTGTTTTCCGTAACGATGAGCGATCGCATCCAGAATTGGTGAACCTACAGCTACAGCTTCTCTGGCGTAGATATCTGCATCTAAAATAGGGATGTTGTAATGTTCAGCCAAATAATTAGCCACGGTGGTTTTACCCGTAGCAATACCTCCAGTTAAGCCAATAATGCGTTTTTTCACAACTTGAGCTTATCTACCAATTAAACAACAGGTAATTTGCCGACCTTAAACGTTCATCCCTGAATTAACCTGTGGTAAAAACTATATATCAACCCTGAATATCAACCCTGACTGTCCAAGGCTGTTATATTCTTTTTCACCAGATGTCTAATTATGCAATATTCAAATTACTTTACTAATAAAACGATGAATATTCATACTCAAAAACAATGTCACGTTCAGGTATAAAATCAGTACCAGGTTGTAACTGAGCAAACTGTTGGTTTTGAAAAGATAGGGCACCTGTTTGTTGATTATAGTTTATTTGACCACTAGAATATGGTCCGCCATAATAGATACCAGGGCTTAGTTCAATTTTATCACCTTCTTCGTGATTGAAATCCTCAATAACGTCTATTCCAAAACTAGAAAAAGAAGAGGGTGAATAAGCAATAAATCCGGGAAGCGGACCAAAGCTATCATTGGCAAGTTGAAAGAGATCGGCTCCTTGACCACCATTGAGAGTATCATCACCATAACCACCTTGTAAGGTATCATTGCCAGTTCCTCCATTGAGGATATCATTACCCTGGTGACCAGCAAGAGTATCATTGCCAGTTCCTCCATTGAGGATATCATCACCTAGGTCTCCAGCAAGAAAGTCATTACCATTTCCACCAATCATGGTATCGTTACCAGAAGCAAAAGGCACTATTTTAGACCCACCCTGTAGCACATCATCACCATCCCCTCCATCAATAAAATCATCACCGCTTCCACCTCTTAAGGTATCGTCACCATCTCCACCAGTAAGAGTCTGATTTTCATCTGGAATACCATCAAACAGACGATTAACAGCATCTAAGAAGTCACTGTCTAAGTTAGAAAATGAAAACGCCATAATTATTCGATTAAACTGCGAATCATAGCAGAGCGAAAATAAGGCTCTACTAATTACGGGATTAATTCTCTCATCCCTCCTTTATTAGATGTAGCCAATTTGCCAAATAATCTTCTAGTCTTCTTTCAGGTCTACCGCAGCTAGATTTATTGTCCTTGTTCAATAAAATTCAAGTCAAAAATTCTTTTTTCTCAGCTTGTTACGAATGACTAAATAACTCTTCAGTGCTCACTCCATTTAATCAATGCTTGGGTCAACCCTTCCAAAGTGTATTCTTGTGCTTCCACATCCACACGTCCGATTAAAGACTGACAACTTTTAGAAGTTTGAGGACCAATAGAAGCGATACAAACATCTTCTAAATAATTGAGTATTGATTTTTCTGATAATAGCCTCTGTAATAGCTGACAGAAAAATTTGACAGTTTTGGAACTAGCAAAGGTAATTATGTCTATTGTTTGATTTTTAAGGGCTAATTCTGCTTCTGGGGGAATGCTAGAAGGACAACAAGATTGATAAGCTGCAACTTCAACAACTTCCGCACCTTTAACAGTTAATTCTTTCACCAATATTTCCCTTCCCCCACTTTCCACTCTCGGAAATAAAACTTTTTTTCCACTAAGTTCTTCTGGAAAGTTTTCTACAAGGGAGTCTGCAACAAAGTTTGGTGGAATAAAGTCCGGTTGTAAACATATTTTTTTCAAACTTTGAGCAGTCTTTTCACCAACAACAGCGATTTTAACTCCTGCTAAAGCGCGGACATCTTTACCCAGTACCATCAGTCTATCAAAAAAGTAGTCTACGCCGTTGCTAGAAGTGAGAATTAACCAGTGAAAATCCGATAAATTAGCGATCGCATTATCTAAACCTTCCCAAGTTGAAGGTGCAGCAATTTCTAATGCTGGCATTTCAATTACATTAGCACCAGCTGTTGTCAAAAATTGGCTAAATTGACTCGACTGTCCAACCGAACGTGTCACCAAAATTGTTTTTCCCTGTAGGGGAAGGGAAGATGGGGAGAAATTGCTTACCATGTCGGGTTTTATGATAGAAGTTGAACTCTCCTGGCTTTGAAAAAACCAGGATTCCGAACTGTTGTTGTTCAGCAGTCTAAAGACGTGCTTCACAACTCTAGTTCTGCCCCAAAGGGGCTTTGACTGGTTCAAACAGTCCTACCCGCCTCGACCCATTTA
>JASJCY010000016.1 GCA_030065825.1 Nostocaceae cyanobacterium
CGGCAGAGCGGTTCTCCTAAAAGCTAGAAAAGTATAGCCAGATAGCTGTTCTATGCAAATAGAACCGAAAGAAAAGCTGTACCGAACTTCTAGCCAGAACCCGCGTCTATTTATAGCGCGGAGTGGCTCAGTGCTAAGTCATATCTTGCACCATTCAAGGGCAAGCAACGCGCTGCCGAGCTTTCTGACCCAGGTGCAAGATGTGTGCTACTCCCTTCTCCTTCTAAGATTACCTATAAAAATTTCTCCCCCTCTTCCCCTTCTTCCCCCTCTTCCTCCTATGAATGGGTCGGAGTAACTCTTTGTTGGGTTTGATACTTCAACCCAACCTACTTTCTAATTTCCCATGACCTTAAATTAGGAGAGTTTTTTTCTCTACAGAGGATTTTGATTTACCCATATCGTTAACTGAAACATCCAAGTATAATCAAAAATTATCTTCTTGTTGATTTAATTTTGCAATTCAAATATATTGCCCAATTTTGACCAAAAAAATTTTTTTTATTACTCACGCAATTGCGTTGTTTGATGCTATAGTATAAAAAACTAGTTTTGGGACACTTGTGACCATCATTCACCCAAAACGGCTACAACCCTAATTACTCCGTAGCAGCTAACCTAAAAGTCAAATTTTCATCACATCAGAAACGCCCAATTTTCAGACCCCCGATTCACCTCATAAATACGTGGGCTTGACAAAATACAGTCAATATGATATGGGGAATTGTAAAATAACAGTACATTAGAACTTATTCATCCCCAGGATATTTTAAATGCCACAGATATCTTCTCCAGCAATTACCCTAGATGAGTTTCTCAAGCTGCCGGAGACAGAAGCTCCCAGCGAATATATTAATGGACGTATTATTCAAAAGCCAATGCCGCAAGGAGAACATAGCGCACTTCAGACTGAGTTAGCACCTGCAATCAATTTAGTCTTAAAACCCAAACAGATTGCTCGGGCTTTTTCAGAGCTTCGCTGTACTTTTGGTGGGGGTTCGATAATACCTGATATTTCTGTATTCTTATGGGACAGAATTCCACGTCAAGAAAATGGCAGGATTGCTAATATTTTCTCCCTTGCTCCGGATTGGACAATCGAAATTTTATCTCCAGATCAAAGTCAAACCAAAGTTATCAAAAATATTCTACATTGCCTCAATCATGGAACTCAGATGGGATGGCTGATAGATCCAGAGGAACAATGCGTGTTTGTTTACCTGCAAAATCAACCAACTGCCTTTTATGATCAACCAGGAATATGTTTGCCAGTACCAGAATTTGCTCAAGATTTCAGTCTCACAGTAGAGGGGTTATTTAGTTGGTTATTGTGAGAAGAGAAATTGAAAAACTAACAGGGTTAAAAACCGGGTTTATTGGAAATTTATCAGTTTCAAACCCTTAATTTTTGGTTTACAAACCCGGTTTTTTTGGTCTTGTTGAGAATGGTGCAAGATATGACTTAACAAATAAATTGTGGAATTGTGAGATTATTTTTTTCATTCTCCAAAAGTTTGATAAAGGAATTTTGCAGCATTCTTTGGTCCGTCCCACTTCATAAGTTCAGATTTAAATTTATTTACTTCTTCTTTAGCTTTTGCGTCATGAAGCAATTTGTCGATAGCATCAAGCACAGCAGTGGCTGTAACTCTTTTCTTATTTAAACGGATAGCAAAACCTTTTCTGACACAGGCATCCAAATTAGCTTGTTGTTCCGCGTGCATTCCTACTCCCACAATCGGAGTTCCTGAAAGACAGGCATTCATGACAGTATTTTGACCTCCGTGAATCACAGATATATCTGCCATAGGATTAACCTTATGTGCAGGCAAAAAGTCTGTAACTAATACATTGGATGGTATGTCTAAATTCATATCTTTTATATGAGATGCAACGGGGGCAATAACACGATAAGATTTGTCCCTAAATCCTTCTATAATTTCTGCAATAAGTCCTGGTTTACCAGAACTTCCCATTGCAAAATAAACAATCGGCTTGTCTTTTGGCATCTCAATTATTTCTTGGGGAATCTGTATATTTAATCTTAATGGTAGAGGACCAATATAATGAACATTCGGACGAATTTCCGAAAACCCAACCCATTCAGGAATATCTGCTAAAAGCGTATAATCTCCCTCCAATACTTCTATGAAATTATTAAATTCTGGAAGTCCATATTTTTTAGCCAAAATATTGAATGGTTTTGCAGGCAATTTCAGCTTGAGAACAAGTTTACTGCCCCATTTCTTCAATTCTTCTTCCGAAATAAACCAATGTAAAAAAGAAAAATTAGACCTATCAGGCCAAGTTTGTAGACCAGCTTTATAATATTCAGTAATACTGGTAGAGTGCAGAACATTTATAAAAGGTACTTTGGCAACTCTTGCCGAAATCATCACACTCTGACACCATCCGGTAAGCACACAAGCTGGTTTTATTTCTTGAAAAAATTTGATTTCATTTTCAACTCTGGGAGCCATTTCTTGGGCTGTAAAATAACCAACTGTATTTAAGGTTTCTCCGCTGAGGGCTTTTCTCACATGATGCAATTGCTTTTCTGTTAAACGAGGTTCCATCTTTTTGAGGGTGAAACCTGCTTCTTCAATTAAACTCTCAAATTGACCACCATAGCTAATGAAAATAACCTGAAAAAGGTCCTTACAAGCTTTGGCAATTTCAAGATGTCTGCCTGTTTCCGCAAGATTATACCCAGCTACTGCAAAAATAAGTGTTTTCATTTTGAATATTGGCAATATGTCTACAATTCTACGTTAATAATCCCATAACCACAGAGGCGATCGCTATTTTCCTACTGTGAATGAAAGCCATACTTCACAGTAGTCATACATAAATGCTACAATATTAGGTTCAAGGGATAATGAAGTACTAGAATACGCATTTATCGCACTCAACAATTAAAAACTTTGCCATAGCCATGAAGTTGTTAATTAGCTGTAAATTTGTCATATTAGGCATATCATGGAAGTTGCTTTAGATTATGCCATCACTTAACCCTCCTCTAACTAAAAACGATTTCATCAACTCTCCTTGGCAAGATGTAGTTAATAACAGCGAGAGAAAAGAACGTTTCGCCTACAATATGGCTTTCTGGGAAAAGGCAAAGGAAGCAAAAGAGGCAGGTAAAGTTAGAGAACAGGCTGTTTTTGAGATTCTAGCAATTGTTACTGGTGCAGCAATCAAACCAGAGTCAACAGATGAATTTTTTGCTGAAGTTTTCCAGAATCTTACGGACGAACATCTAGATTTTCTTACAGAGATTGCTGTTGAAATATCAGATCCTGAATTACAGGCGCGAGTTGCAGATATTCTCTGGGTAAAAAGGCGTGACTATAAGATGGCTCAGTTAGCAGTTGATGCCTATTTACAATCTGCTACACAACTAGAAGATCCTGAAAAGTGGAGTTGTTTTTGTGAAAGGATTGAACGGGCACTTCGGTTAGCACGCACAATCAAATATCAAGCTGATGCGGTTGTTACTCACATAGAAGAAGTACTTGATCGTTATCAAGGAGAAGATCCATTGTGGATGTCCGCAACACTGATGGAGCTTTTGCAGGAATACAAACTTGGTAATTCACAGAAATATGCTGCTCTGGCTGAAAAAGCCGCAAAACTAGCAGAATCAAGTCACGAATGGCGTAGAGCCAGGAATCATTGGGAAATTAAAGCTAAATGGCATCTGATAGAAAAAGATGCAGAGCAAGAGCGAGCAGCTGCGATGCTTGCTGCGGAAACCTATGTTAAAGAAGCTGAAGATGCATTGAAGCAAGAATCAATTCCTCATACAACCGCATCACATCATTTGCAACAAGCAGTTGAGGCTTTTAGAAGAATCCGGGGAACAAAGGAAGAAACTGCGGATGCCAAAACAAGGGCTGAAGAAATTCACAAGCTGATGATTCAATATCAGGAGGAATCTCAAAAGGAATTAATTAATTTTTCTCACGAGACTGACATCAGTAAACAGGTAGAGCAAGCTAGGGCATTTGTTAGAGGTAAAGAATTTCATGATGCACTTTTTTCGTTAGCTTTATTAGGTGCTTCAGCTAATGTTTCTCATCTAAGACAACAGGCACAAGAAATGGCTAACGAGTTTGTTATGTCTTCTTTTTGTCCCAAGGTAATGTTAAATGAAATGGGTAAGGTTGTAGCACGTCAACCTAGTAATGCTGATAAACAAGAAGAAACAACTCGTTTCGAGATTTATCAAAATGCTGTTCTTTATCAAAAACTTCACGCTGAAGCCTTTATTAAACCAGCTATATATCAAATAAATTTAGAACACAGTTTTAGAATCAACGACATACTGCAAATCATCTCACATAGTCCCTTTATACCTCCAAATCGAGAATATCTATTTGCAAAAGGACTGTACGCTGGATTAACCGGAGATTTCTTCACTTCCACCCATATTCTCATTCCCCAAATAGAGAATTCTGTTCGTTATCTTCTTTGGCAAAGGGGTATTATTACCTCTGGACTTGATGACAACGGGATTCAAAATGAACATAATTTAAACACCACACTTTATCGACCAGAAATCAACTCTATTTTCGATGAGAACACACTTTTTGATTTAAAAGGCTTGCTTGTGGAGCATTCTGGTAGTAACCTGAGAAACCGCATGGCTCATGGATTAATTAATGATAGTGGTTTCCTAAGTCCTCTAATGTCTTATCTGTGGTGGTTAACACTGCGGTTATGCCTTGTACCAATATTGCAATACCAACAACAGATAGAAGAATCCGATCCCTGGGTCAAATTTGCTGGTATGTTCAAAGACGATCCACTTTTTGATGAATTTGTAGAAGATATGGCTGCTTATCGGCGTGAACTAGATGCTGAAATGGGTGCTGATGAAATCACTTCCGAGGAGAATCAGTCAACGTGAGTCGATATATCCTCGATACTAATCATGTAACACTCTTTCAACACAATCACCCTGAAATTGTAAAACGTGCCAGAACTGTTGGTGGTTCTCATATATTTGTGACAACTGTCACACTTGAAGAACAATTACGAGGTAGATTAGCTGCTATTAGCAGAGCTGCTAATCAGCCAGAAAAATTAACAATAGCTTATGAAAACTTAGAATTAACCCAAGCTTACTTTTGTCGTGTCAATTTACTCAGGTTCGATGAGAAAGCATACAATTGTTACCAGACTTTACGCCAGCAAAAAATTAGGATAGGCACACAAGATTTAAGAATTGCTGCAATTGCTCTGGTAAACGAAGCAGTTGTTGTTACACAAAATCATAAAGACTTTAGTAAAGTTCCTAATTTATCTCTTGAGGATTGGAGTCTTGTGAGTTGATACGATCGCACTTATTCAACACTACATAGATGCGATCGCAAAAGTTATATTCCTTAATCTCCCATCAAACACAAAAGCTATATCAACCCATCTAACCTCCCCAAAACCGCCATATCTTCCGCATCTAATTCCACCCGTGTACCGCTACGAATCAACTCCGCAAAATCTTCATTGGGAACCATAATTGTTAATGTATACAACCTCCCCGCACCAGTATTTTCAATGACGTGAGTTCCCGTTGCAGGGACTAACAAACTATCTCCAGTTTTAATTGGTATACTTTTCCCATCACAAATTGCCCTTCCTTCCCCTTTAAGAACAAAAAACATTTCTAATGCCCATTGATGACGGTTTGGTGGTGTTTTCCCACCCACATCAAAGATTTCCACACAACAAGTTAGAGAAGAATTGGCGATCGCCGGATCGAATATGATTGCTAACCGATTTGTATCGTGGGGACTAATGCGATATACCTGGTAATCTTGCGGAGATTTAACGATGGGAATTACACAACTAATTGCTTGCATTATTTTTCTTCTCCTCTAAGAGGTTGTTGATAAAAGAAATATAAGAGAAACCGGGTTTCTTATGGCGTGTATAATCATATTCTCGGTGACCCAATCATAGAAACCCGGTTTCTTTATGGTTTCTTATGGCGTGTATAATCATATTCTCGGTGACCCAATCATAGAAACCCGGTTTCTTGTGGCGTATATAATCATATTCTCGGTGACCCAATCATAGAAACCCGGATGAGAAACCGGGTTTCTTATGGCGTGTATAATCATATTCTCGGTGACCCAATCATAGAAACCCGGTTTCTTTATGGTTTCTTGTGGCGTATATAATCATATTCTCGGTGACCCAATCATAGAAACCCGGATGAGAAACCGGGTTTCTTATGGCGTGTATAATCATATTCTCGGTGACCCAATCATAGAAACCCGGATGAGAAACCGGGTTTCTTGTGGCGTATATAATCATATTCTCGGTGACCCAATCATAGAAACCCGGATGAGAAACCGGGTTTCTTGTGGCGTATATAATCATATTCTCGGTGACCCAATCATAGAAACCCGGTTTCTTTATTGATTTAATTTTCTCAATGCTTCTAAAACCGTTTCTAAATCGGTGACAAAACCAAAACACTGCTTGAGGTTATATAGGGTTGCTTGCCAACAATATTCGGGAGATGTGGTAGCGCTACATTCTTTGACTAAGATGCAGTCATAACCCAAGAAATTGGCATCTTGCAGAGTACACATCACACACTGATCGGCATTTACCCCCGCAAACAAAAGTGTGGTTTTCCCCAAGTTCCGCAGGATGCTATCTAAGGGAGTGTCCCAAAAGCCACTCATGCGGTATTTATCAACGCAAATATCTTCCGGTTCTTGTTTTAGTTCATCTACTACCGCAGCTGCCCAACTGTCCTTTGTGAGTACTTTTGCTCCGTTTTTGGGTAAGGGATCTCCCAATCCCACCCCATCTCCTGTAGGATTATAAACGTGACGTAAACCAGCGCTAATATTCAGCAAGTCGGGACGGTTTCCCCAATTTACCCAAATTACTGGTACACCTTTTTCTCGCAATCTTGGCAGTAATTTCTGTAGAGGTTCTATGGGTTGACGGGCTGGATTGACATCCACGCCAATATGTGATAACCATCCATCAGGATGACAGAAATCGTTTTGCATATCGATGACGAGGATGGCTGTTTTGGCTAAATCGAGGCGTAAAGTTTTGGTTTCTGTTGGTAAGATTACGGGTTGGGGAGTTAAAGGAGGACGAGTAATGTCTGCGGTTTCCTGATTAACCATCCACGCATTTGGTGCAATGCCCAATTTCCGGAGAGAAAGATTCATAAATTACCATAGCCAATACTATCTTTTATTTTGTAACTTGAAATCCCCCATTTGGGCTTAAATACTTAATCAAGGTTAAAATTGTGAACTTTACTATTCAAAACGTTCTCATCCCCATCCCCACATCTGATGATTACACCACTACAGATGTACAGGTCATAGATGGAATAATTACTGCGATCGCACCAGGATTGGAAGTTGTAGGAGAGGCAATTAACGGGCAAAATAAGTTATTATTACCGGGATTTGTCAATGCCCATACCCACTCTTCGGAAATGTGGCAACGGGGAATTATTCCGCCTTTACCCTTAGAATTATGGTTAGCACAACTTTACGATTTTGCACCCCTAGATGCTGAAAAAGTTTACCTGAGTGCTTTGGGAACTGCGGTGGAAACTCTCCTGACTGGGGGAACCACTGTGGTGGATCATTTGGTGTTAATTCCTGATCAGGAGTTGGAAACCATTGCAACAGCGGTGCGTGCATATCGGGAAGTGGGGATTCGCGCTTTTATTGCACCCTTAATTCAAGATCAATCCCTCAATGCTGGTATTCCTTCTGGAGATACTCAACAAAACCATGAGGCTTTTTTCCGTTCCACCCAGGAGACTCTAGAAGTCCTAGAAGCAGCGATAAAGCAATTTCATGACCCAGAAGATGGTATAAGTATTTTAGCGGCTCCCACGGGCATCCAGCTGTGTTCTGATGCTTTATTTACAGGTTGTATTGAACTGGGGGAAAAATATAATTTGTGTCTTCACTCCCACCTGTTGGAAACCAAAGCCCAGGCAATGTTAGCACAGGAAAAGTATGGTTGCACTGGGGTGGAACATCTGAGGAATCTTGGTTATTTGAGCGATCGCACTTCTTTGGCACATTGCGTCCATTTAACCGATAATGATATCGCTATCTTGGCTGAAACTCAATCCACCGTTGTTCACAACCCTTTAAGTAATTTACGTTTGGGTAGCGGTATTGCCCCGATTTTAAAGTTTCGTCAAGCGGGGGTAAATGTTTCTTTTGGCTGTGATGGTGCATCTAGTAATGATTCCCAAGATTTACTGGAAGCTATCAAAATCGGTTCTATTTTACATAACACTACAGATTTAGAATATGAGCATTGGATTACCCCCAGACAAGCGGTGGAAATGGCTGCTTTGGGTGGTGCAAGGGGTTTGAATATGGAACAGGAAATTGGTTCTGTTACCGTGGGTAAAAAGGCTGATTTGGTACTTTATGACCTGAGTAATTTATCATTATTACCCCGTACTGACCCTATTGGTTTATTAGTTTTGGGACGTCCTGTAAATGTGGTAGATAGTGCTTGGGTAAATGGTAAGCAAGTTGTCAGAGATGGTACAGTTACTACTGTGGATATTCAAGAGTTACGAACAGAGTTATTTCAGCACAGTCAGTGGGATAGCAAGGGTAAGTCTGCAACTGTGGAGGAAATTGAAGCACATTATCGTTATGTGATGGGTTTGGGGATTTTTAAGTAATAAGTAATAAGTAATAAGTAATAAGTAATAAGTAATAAGTAATAAGTAATAAGCAATAAGTAATAAGTAGGTCGGTACAAATAAAGCGAAGCAGTTAGGGTCGTCATTTGTCATTGGTCATTGGTCATTGGTAAAGATTTCAGGGCTATTTACGTTTCGTAACATAGTTATATTTATTTCCGCCGATTTACTTAAGTAATAAGTAATAAGTGATAAGTTAATAAGTAATTCTCGGATTACTATTTAACAAAGTTAAGAAGTTTAAATGTAGTTTAAATGTAGGGTGTGTTGTCGCGTAGCGCAACGCACCATCAATGATTTAAGGTGTGTTACCCCTGAGAGTACGACACCCTACATCAAATTTATATTTCTTCATATAGATTGAATTTTTCTTGCCGACTTAATTAATTCTCGGATTATTATTAGACATCTGGTGGAAAAGACGTAGAGACTATGCATTGCATAGTCTGGAACAAGGGTTTTGGAATTACACAACATCCTGCATCATACATGAATATGGCTAACGCCAAGCTGCACTAACAGCAACGCCAAAATTTCTCCCCCTCTTCCCCCTCTTCCCCCTCTTCCCCCTCTTCCCCTCTTCCTAATGTGTGCATCGGAAAATTCTTCTCAAACTCAAGCAAAGCAGGAATTCTCGTCAGGGGTTGAGAAGACTTGACATTAAAATAGTTTATTTGTACTATATTTTTGAGCGAACTGACAAAAGCCCAACATCCAAGAAACAGCCTTGCGCGAACACCAACTACATTCGACTTTCCATATGTCATTACTTACAATTGTAGGGATTCCCAGAGGGCATAGCTAAAGGTGAGAGTGTGATGCCAGAAAATCAACAAAATCAACCCAGAAAAGATGATGCAGTGTTGGGGGGACAATCTCCTCCTCCCATAGACAGTTTGGTATTGGGGGGAATTGAGGGGGTAAAACAGCGGTTGTCAAACCCGGTGATTGATGTCAGAATAGCAGCTTTGCAAGATGCGTTAAATTACGGAGATGCAGGCATAGGTTTGGTGATTCAGGCTTTGCAAGATGAATCGAGGAGAGTCCGACGGGTTGCTTATCAGTTGTTATCCCCAAGGAAAGAACCCCAGCTTATATCTGCATTACAATTATATCATCCCTGGGACTTGGAGGAGCGATTCCAGGAATATCTAGGATATAAAGGAATGCACGCGCAAATTTTTGCTAATCGTCCAGTAGTAGACTTTAACCCAGAAGTTGGGATTACTGACCCTGTGGGTAATGCTTATGCTATCAGGTATAGATATGGAGATAATGAAAATGCTCTTGATAGGCTAGCTAGACTGCTGGATGACACCCAAGTTGGTAAGTTAGAAGCGTTAGTATTTGGAATGTGGGATGAGAGTGGGGGTGACTCCAAGGAGTTGGTAGAAGCGCTGGTAAGTGGGAAACATCTACTTTCTAATCTTAAAGCCTTATTTATTGGGGATATAGCCTATGATGAAAATGAAATTTCTTGGATTGAACAAAGCGATCTCAGTCCAATTTTGAGAGCTTATCCTCAATTAGAAATATTACAATTAAGGGGGGGAAACAACTTAGAATTTAGTCCTCCGGTAGGACAGGAAAATTTACAAGCGCTGATTGTAGAAACTGGGGGATTAGGTCGTGAAACTGTCGCGCAAATTTGTAATATGAATCTACCGGGGTTAGAGCATCTGGAACTGTGGTTTGGTAGCGAAGATTATGGTGGTACTTGTTGGACTGATAGTCTTACTCCGATTTTAGATGATTTGGTATTTCCCAATTTGGTTTATTTGGGACTGCGTAACAGCATTTTTAGCAACGAAATTGCTGCTGCGGTGGTGAATTCACCGCTGTTGGAGACAATCGATATACTCGATTTATCCATGGGTACTTTAAGCGATAAGGGTGCAGAAATTTTACTGCAATGTCCTGCTATCAATCAGCTGGATATCCTCAATGTTTCCCAAAATTACCTGTCAGAGGAGATGGTGCAGCGATTATCAGAATTAGATATTCGGGTAATTGCGGAGAACCAAGGTGAGGATGACTACGACGACGAAGAAGACGAAGAGTATTGCGATCGCTACTGTTCTGTTGCGGAGTAGTATTTTATAAATCGGGTTTTTATTGTCATATCTTGCACCATTTTCAACCACCATTGAGAAACCGGGTTTATTAGGAATATTTACCTGTATAAATCCTAATTTTTCTTTGATAAACCCGTTTTCTGACTCAGGTGCATGAGCGTGTGTGTTGTGAATAAAAATCATTTTTAAACAGCATTTATTTAGAAAAAATAAAAATGAGTAATAATAATCATCAACCAAGGGAATTTGATGCGGTTTTAGGTGGAGAAATATCACCTCTTGTTCGCAAATATTAAATATATAAAATCTAATATTATTGTGTCTAATATTGTTCCTCTACTCAAAGCTTACCCTAACTTGGAACTACTTCACATTCGGGGTCGAATGGATAAGGAAGATGTTCTCAAATCAAATTCTGAAATCCTATCAATTCGTAATCAGCATGATAATTCAACTGTTAACATTAAATATTTGTTGAAGCATGAATATTTAAAAAGTTTAATCATTGATGCTGATGGAATCTCTAATAGTAATCTTGCTAAACTTTGTAATCTCAATTTACCATCTTTGGAATATTTGGAAATCTGGTTAAGTAGAAGCAATCTGAATAATATAAATATTGATAGTCTTGCACCAATACTTTCGAGCAAATATTGTCATAACTTAGCATATTTGGGAATTAGAAAGAGTAGCAACACAAGCGAACTTGCTAAAGCAATTATAAAATCTCCAATTATGAAAAATTTGAAAGTACTTGAACTGACAGATGAAAATATGGGAAGCGGAGGGTTAATAGCTTTACTTGAATCTCCTGAAATTAATAATTTACACAGTTTGAATGTTTCTGGAAACCGTTTAAATCAGAGTACGATTGAACAGTTATCTAAATTGGATTGTCGAGTCATTGCAGAATCGCAATTTAGCGATAGGTATTACACAGTATGGGAATAAACTTAAACTCCGTCGGGAGTCTACAAAATATCAAATATTTCCCATTAATGGGAATTCTCATAATATAGTTGTAAAAGTGAAAGCATCATGTCAAATAAGGAAAAGCAACCAAGGGAATTTGATGCGGTTTTAGGTGGAGAAATCTCACCTCCTGTGACTGGTGTAGTGTTAGGAGGAATTGAAAGAGTAAAGCGGAGATTAAAAAGTGAAGATGAGAAAGTAAGAATTGCAGCGCTTGAAGATGCTTTCAATTATGGTGATGAAGGATTGGATTTATTGATTGAAGCGTTGAAAGATGATTCTGAAAAGGTAAAGGATTATGCTGTTAGTTTTTTACAAGAAATAATCTTAAATCCATTTCTTTTAGCAAATAATTTCCAAATTGAAAATATTTAATGAAAGTATCATGTCAAAGAAAAAAAATCAACCAAGGGAATTCGATGCAGTTTTAGGTGGAGAAACATCACCTCCTGCGACTGGTGTGGTGTTAGGAGGGATTGAAGGGTTCAAGCGGAGATTTAAAAGTGAAGATGAAGAGGTAAGAATTGCAACGCTGAATGATGCATTGAATTATGGTGATGAAGGATTGGATTTCGTCATTGAAACTTTAGAAGATGATTCCCAGCGAGTTCAACATTCTGTAGCATTGTTCTTGAAATCACTGAGAAACGAGAAAGGTAAACAAGCATTATTAAACTATAATCCTTCGCTATATTTTACTAAGTTAGAAGATTGGGAAACTAAAAAATTTAATATTAATCAAGGCATTGTTTTCCCATTTGGTACTGCTTACGTTCTACAAAATAAAAACCAATTCAAAGCTTTAGTACAAGACCCTCTAGCTAAAAGAGTAGAAGCATTGAAATGCTATATAGTGGATAAAAATCTACATCGTCGTAAACATTTACAAGATTTTTTTGATGATATTGTAGAAGCTAAAGATTTTTTACCTAATCTTAAAGCATTATTTATCGGTTCTCCTGAAAATGATTTTATAGATATTAATATTTATATATCTAATATTCTTCCTATTCTCAAAGCTTATCCTGTACTAGAATTATTCCAAGTTCGCGGCAATATTGATAATGCCAATTTCTTAAAATCAAATATTGAAACTCTCACAAATCAACATTTTCAACATAATTATTTAAAATCTTTAATTATTCACGCATACGATTTAAAGGAATATAATTTTAATAAAATTTGTAATCTTAATTTGCCATCTCTAGAATATCTTGAGATTGATGGAAATGCTTCTACTATTGATAGTCTAATGCCTATTATTTCAGGTAAATCATTTCCTAACCTAGTTTACTTGGGAATTATTAATGGTGGAGATAGTGAAGAAATTATTCAATATATAACTAAATCGCCACTGATAGAAAATTTGAAAGTCTTGAATTTATCAGGAGGAAATTTACATAATATCGAAAATCTTGATTTACGTGAATTATCTCCACTTAATCGTTTACATACTCTCAATCTTTCTGAAAATAGTTTGCGTACAAGTATGATTGAACAGTTATCAAAGCTAAAGTGTCGATTAATTGCTGAATCACAGGGTAATTACTACCGCTATGATTCATTATGGGAATAAATTGAAACTCCGTCGTGAGTCTGAAAAATGTTAAATATCTCCTATGAACGGGAACCCTCATAATATAGTTGTAAAAGTGAAAGCATCATGTCAAAGAAGAAAAATCAACGAAGGGAATTCGATGCAGTTTTAAGTGGAGAAATCTCACCTCCTGCGACTGGTGTAGTGTTAGGAGGAATTGAAGGGGTAAAACGGAGATTTCAAAGTGAAGACGAAGAGGTAAGAATTGCAGCGTTATACGATACTTTGAATTATGGTAATGAAGGGTTGGATTTCGTCATTGAAGCTTTAGAAGATGATTCCCAGCGAGTACGAGATGATGCAGCATATTTATTGCGAAATACAGAAGATGAAAAAGCTAAACAAGCTTTATTTGATTATAATCCTTGGTTAGCTTTTACAAAGTTAACTGATTGGAAATCTCAGGAAATTAACTTTCCCCAAAAAATCAATAATTGGAGACCTCAAGTATTTTATTATCCAGCCTTATACTGTTATAATCCTGCGGATGATTGTCTTTGTTTTTTTGTGGAGAATCAAGATTGTTTTCCAAATTTAAAAGCTTTATTCTGGGGATGTTCAAAAACTTACACAAATCAACATTGTGGCTATCATAATTGGTTCTTTGATGGTTATGCATACTATGATGGATATGTATATCAACTCAAAGAAAATATGAGTCCAATTCTGGAAGCTTATCCAGATTTGCAGCTACTTCATATACGGGGTGCAATTGATAATAAATTCTTAGAAGAATCTATATTATTTACTCGAATACAACATCATCATCTAAAAACATTGATTTTGGAAACACCAGTTTCTTTGATAGATAGTCCTTACGACAGTGAAGATGTACATTATTTTTTTGAAGAGAATGGTAATCTGGGTCAATTGATTACTAAAGATATTTGTACCCTAGATTTACCAAATTTAGAATATTTAGAAATGTGGGTAGGATATAGCTATAAGGGATATGAGGAAGATAAAATCATTGCAAATATTTCTGAATATTTTCCCAATCTTAAATATTTGGGTATACATTATATTTACAATACAAATTTATTCGTAGAAGAATTAGTTAAGTCTAGTTTAATTGAACCTCTGAGAGTTTTAGAAATTACAGATGGAGATATGACAGATGAGGGGTTAGAATATCTTTTAAATTCTCCTGATGTCAATAATCTCCATACTCTTAATATTTCCAGGAATTATATTTCATCATGTAACCAATCATTAAAAAAATTTGCCTGTCAACAAGTAGTTATAGAATCTAAACCTGAATTTGGATATTATGATGAGGATTTATTTAATCAAATTTACGAATAACCGGATTAATAGATAACAAATGTATTGGAGAAGAAGATGAATAATAATTCTCATCAACCAAGGGAATTTGATGCGGTTTTAGGTGGAGAAACATCACCTCCTGTGACTGGTGTGGTGTTAGGAGGAATTGAAGGGGTAAAGCGGAGATTAGAAAATGAAAATGAAAAAGTCAGAATTGCAGCGCTGTATGATGCTTTTAATTATGGTGATGAGGGATTGGATTTATTGATTGAAGCGTTGGAAGATGATTCCCAGCGAGTAAAGCGGAATGTGGTGAGGTTATTAAAAGAAAGGGGAGGTGAGAAAGGTAAACAAGAATTATTGGAATATAACCCTTATTTGTATTTTACGAAGTTAGATAATTGGGAAGTTGAACATTTTAATCCTGAAGTTGGAATTACAAATCCAGTAGATAAAGCTTATATTGTGAATTTGGAACAGTTAACACTTTTATTGCAAGACAAGAGAGCAAATGATATTGAAGTTTTAATTTACTATTTAAATAATTATTATTATGAATATGCAGTAAGCCAAGAATTTTATGATTTTGTCGATATTCTTTTTAAGAATCGCAAAATACTGAACAATTTAAAAGCTTTGTTTATAGGTGATGTAGAAATAAACAAATTCAGAAAATCTCGTCTTGGAATTGGTGATATAAGTTTATTAATAGAAGGTTATCCCAACTTAGAATTACTACACATTCGTGGTTATTGCCAAGACTTAGACTGTAGCGGTGTATCAAGACATAATAATTTAAAAACACTTATTATTGAAACGGCAGATATTTCCGACATAGAAGTAGATATAATATGTTCGCTCAATCTACCAGCTTTAGAATATTTTGAATTATGGATAGGTCGAAATAGACACTATGTAGGCAACTCAAATAATTTAATTAATAATCTTAAACCGATTCTTTTTAGCGAATCATTTCCAAATTTAAAATATTTAGGGATACGTAGCAGTGAACATGCTGATGAAATTGCTGATGCTATTGCCGAATCTTCTTTTATAGCTGAGTCTCCGATAATTGATAATCTTTCAGTACTTGATTTATCAATGGGAAATTTAACAGATGAAGGTTTAAAAATATTGCTTGAGTTTCCAGCAATTCGTAATCTACATACCCTTGATATTTCTCACAATTGCGTAACTGAAGATTTCCTTGAAGAAGTCGAACAATTATCACTTCCTGATTGCTTATTAATTGCAGACTCTCAGGAAGAGATAGCTGATAGAGGAGTCGGTGCATCGCGTTACTGTGCTTTACATGAGTAATAATCAAAATTGAAAAATGCTAAACTTCATCATCATTGCTAACCCCGAAAATCGTCGCGTTGGTTTTCTCCAAACAGCACTTACACACTTCAATTTACCACCAGCAACTGTCATCCCCTATGCGGATTTAATCTCCGGTAAAATCACTCTAGAAAAGTTCAACAAACCCAATACCATCATCCGCTTTGATTCCCCAGAGAGAAATTTTGAGGTAGATAAAGCAATTATTACTGCTGGTGCTGAGTCAGAGGGGAAACATCAACGTATTAGTTCCCATGAAGTTGCGAAATTAGAATTTGATAAGGGACGCATTCTTTATCCTCGTCAATGGTATTTAGGTTGGAAGTATTTATTAGAAAAATGGGGACAGCAATTAGACTTCTCTGGAAATAGTCAAATTATGAATCATCCCCAAGACATCACAATTATGTTTGACAAGCCAAGGTGTCATCAAATATTTAATCATCACGGGGTTCCCGTTGCGCATTCATTGGGTGTGATTCATAATTACGAACACTTAAGGGAAGAAATGCATCAACAAGGTATAGATAGAGTTTTCATTAAACTTTCCCACGGTTCCGCTGCTTCTGGTGTGATTGCATATCGCGCTAATTCTCGTCAGGAATCTGCTATTACCACCGTGGAAAGGGTGCGAGAAAATGGTCAAACTTTACTATATAATACCCGGAAAATTCGTCACTACATCCGCACAGAAGAAATCGCTGATATTATCAACATTTTAACTGCGGAAGGGGTACAAGTAGAGAAATGGTTACCAAAAGCCAGTTTGCAAGGATGTGGTTTTGATGTGCGTGTGGTGGTAATTAATGGTGAAGCACAGCACATTGTTGTTCGTTTGGGAAAAAGTCCCATGACTAACTTACATTTGGGGAATGAAAGGGGAGATACAGCGGAATTTTTAGCGAAAATTGGTGTTGACAATTGGGAGATAATGAAGCGGACTTGCGAACAAGCAGCAGGGTTATTTCCTCATAGTTTATATTGCGGTGTTGATTTGTTAATTTTACCAGATTGGCAGCAACACGCGATTTTGGAAATTAATGCATTTGGTGATTTATTACCGGGAATCTTGTGTAATGGAATCGATACTTATAAGAGTGAAGTAAAAACTATGTTGAGAAGAATGGAGAATGGGGAGAGGGGGAAGAGGGGGGAGAAGAGGGAGAGGGGGGAGAGGGGGAAGAGGGGGGAGAGGGGGAAGAGGGGGGAGAGTGGGGAGAGTGGGAGGAGTGGGGAGAGTGGGAGGAGTGGGGAGAGTGGGGAGAGTGGGGAGAGTGGGGAGAGTGGGGAGAAAAATGTAAAAAATGGGAAATATAGGAGAAAGAGTTATGAGGATGTTTAATTTGTGGATAAAGCGAAAAAATTATTGACAAGTCATGAGGAACTGGTGATATTTCAGCTGGCTTTTGATACAGCTATGACAATCTTTGAAATTTCCAAAAAGTTCCCTCAAGAAGAAAAATATGCTTTAACGGATCAAATTCGTCGTTCTTCTCGTTCTGTATGTGCTAACTTAGCAGAAGCTTGGAGAAAACGTAGATATAAGTCTGCTTTTATTGCCAAACTTAGTGATAGTGAATCAGAAGCAGCTGAAACTCAAGTTTGGATTAAATTTGCTGTCAAATGTTCTTATATTAATGTTGAACAAGGTAGAGAACTATATAAAACATACAACCAAGTTCTCAAAGGTTTAGTAAATATGATTAACAACCCAACACAGTGGACTTTTGAAAAATAATTAAGTAGTCCGACAAAACTAACATTGACTGTTGCAACTAGGGAATAGGAAATGGGAAATAGGGAACAGTAAGATATTGAGTATTTTGATATTTTTTGACTCGGTGAACAAAATTTATGTCCAGGTACTTATCTCCCCTCTCTCCCCCTCTCTCCCCCCTCTTCCCACTCTCCCCTCTCTTCCCACTCTCCCCCCTCTCAAAATATGTACAACATCAACCAAATCATCAAAACCCACGACATATTATTTATTACCTTCGACACCCTCCGCTATGACGTAGCTAAAGAATTACTCGCACAAAAACGCACCCCAAATTTAGCATCTGTTCTCCCCCAAAGTGGTTGGGAAATTCGTCATTCACCGGGGAACTTTACTTACGCAGCACATCAAGCATTTTTTGCAGGTTTTCTCCCCACACCAATCACCCCAGGAATACACCCCCGACCTTTTGCACTCCAGTTTCAAGGTAGTACTACCATAGGAGAAAATACCTGTTTATTACAAGGAGAAAATATTGTCAAAGGATTAGCAGCAAAAGGATATCATACTGTGTGTATTGGTGGTGTGGGATTTTTTAATAAACTCAATCCTTTAAGTAATGTTATTCCCTCAATGTTTGCCCAAAGTTATTGGAGTCGGGAATTAGGTGTAACTAATCCTCAATCAACAGAATATCAGGTGAATTTAGCTAGGGAAATTTTGCACAAAACTCCTAAAAATCAACGTTTATTCTTATTTATAAATATTTCCGCTCTCCACCAACCGAATTTTTTCTATCTTCCAGGTGCTAAAACAGACACAATAGAATCCCATGCTGCTGCTTTGGAATATGTTGATAGTCAATTAGGGAAACTTTGGAATGCTTTACGTCAAAGGGCTAATACCTATTGTATTTTATGTTCCGACCACGGTACAACTTATGGTGAAGATGGCTACACAGGTCATCGTCTCAGCCATCCCCTGGTCTGGACGGTTCCCTATGCAGAATTTGTTTTATCTTCTTATAAATAGAAACCGGGTTTATTAACGCCAAATTATAGTTTTAAATAGTCAAAATTAGCAATCAAACCGGTTTTGAGCTACTTGTTCAAAATTCCGATCAAGAAATTAATTTATCTCACCTAGAGAGAAGTTAGCGGTGTCGCTTTCCGTTCCGCCAAACTAACCTTCAGAAACCAAGTTATTGTGGAAGAGAAGATGCAGAAAAAATAGTTTTAAGTAATACTTAAAATCAGTCAAGCTAAAAATCTCAGTCAAGTTTCTATTCCCTATTCCCTATTCCTTATTCTCTGTTCCCTAGCTTCACGAGTCATTTTACAAATCAAACCCGATTCCTATATCAACACACAAATTATGACAACTAATCTATTATTTCCTCAAAATCTCAAATCTTACATCAGCCAATCTCCCTATCAAGCTTACGTCTATTCCTACCCCCACAAAACCGCTTATCGTCCCATTAATCCTCCTATATCCCTCGCTGATGCATGGAAGCAGGAAGACAAAAATTCCCTATTCCTCTACATTCACATCCCTTTTTGTGAAATGCGCTGCGGATTCTGCAATCTCTTTACCACCGTCACCCACAACGAAGACTTTGTCACTCAATATGTGCGTACCCTCCAACGACAATCCCAACGCATCAAAACCGCACTAGGGTCAGCCAAATTTGCCAGATTCGCTATTGGTGGAGGAACACCCACCCAACTACCCATCCATCACCTAGAAACGGTTTTCAACATCGCTGAGGAAACCATGGGAGTGCGGTTACAGGAAATACCCATTTCCGTAGAAATGTCGCCGGAAACCGCCACAATAGATAAACTGAAATTACTACGGTCAAGAGGCGTTGATCGCGCCAGTATTGGTATCCAAAGTTTCATTGAGTCGGAAGTCCTAGCAACTGGACGCCGTCAAAGCACAACCCAGGTAAAAGCCGCTCTCACAAGGATGTGCGAGGCTGGTTTTCCCACCATCAACATCGATTTAATCTACGGATTACCCGGACAAACTATAGATACTTGGTTGCAATCAATACATGTTGCTCTCCACTTCCAACCAGAGGAAATTTACCTATATCCCCTCTACGTGCGTCCCTTAACCGGTTTGGGTTGTTCCGACAAAGAATGGGATGATATTCGTTTGGGTTGCTACCATCATGGGCGATCGCTCCTCCTTTCCCAAGGATACACCCAAGTGTCCATGCGCATGTTCCAACGCATTTCTACCCCGTCTATCCCCTCTCCCATCTACTGCTGTCAAGCTGATGGGATGGTCGGGTTAGGTTGCGGTGCGCGTTCCTATACCAATGCTTTGCACTACTCTAATGAATATGCGGTGGGAGGAAAGGGAATCCGGGATATTTTGCAAGGGTATATCCAGACACCTGAAAATGAGTTTGATTATGTCTGTTATGGGTTTCAATTAGATGGGGAAGAACGCCGCAGACGCTATATTTTATTATCTTTACTGACAGATGAAGGTTTAAATTTGTCTGATTATCAACAGCGTTTTGCTACAGATGTGTATAGTGATTTTCCGGAATTGAGAGAACTTTTGAGTTTGAATTTAGCAACCCAGAATGAGCAAAGTTTGCGGTTAACGGAGTTTGGAATTGAGCGTTCTGATACTATTGGTGCTTGGTTTTTCTCCAAGAAAGTGCGGAGGTTAATGCAGACATATGAGTTGAGGTAAATTATAACCTTTTGTGGGGTGGGCATCCTGCCCGCACTTATAAAAAACAGGCAAGATGCCTGTTCCACAATTCAAAAAATAAATGGCTTCTTAAAAACAGGCAAGATGCCTGTTCCACAATTCAAAAAATAAATGGCTTCTTAAAAACAGGCAAGATATCTGTTCCACAATTCAAAAAATAAATGGCTTCTTAAAAACAGTCAAGATATCTGTTCCACAATTCAAAAAATAAATGGCTTCTTAAAAACAGTCAAGATGCCTGTTCCACAATTCAAAAAATAAATGGCTTCTTAAAAACAGGCAAGATGCCTGTTCCACAATTCAAAAAATAAATGGCTTCTTAAAAACAGGCAAGATGCCTGTTCCACAATTCAAAAAATATAAATGGCGAAACAAACATGACAAACGATTATAATCAACCCCAAAAATACGATGCAGTACTGGGAGGAGAAGCACCACCACCGATACAAGGTGCTGTTTTAGGAGGAATTGAAGGTGTTAAAAGACGTTTGGCGAGTACAGATGTAAAAGTGCAAATTGTGGCATTGAATCAGGCTTATAATTATGGTGAATCCGGGTTAGATTTTTTAATTGAGACTTTGCAACATGACTCAGTTAAAATTCAGCGATATGTCTATAAATTATTGAAAAATAGAAAAGAAAGCCAGGTTAAAAAGGCTTTGCAAAATTATAAGTTTTGGCGTGAATTTGAAAAATACTATGAATTTCCCAGGAATTATGCAACCTCCTTCGCTAATCGAAAAGTAATAGACTTTGACCCTAAAATTGGTATTACGGAGACGCTTGGTACTGCTTATGCTATCAGAGTCCCTGACTGGGATTTTATTACAAAACCTGTTCTTAGCACAGATAAACTCAAAATATTACAGCAAAGTCCTCTTGCTAGTCAGATTGAAGCTTTGGTATGTGGATTTTGGTATACAGAGGATTTATCTCTTGTGGATTCATTACTCAATGCTAGCGAACAACTCACTAATCTTAAAGCTTTATTGATAGAAGATTTTTATCCTGAAGGTTATTATCCACTTGAAAATACTAACATAAGTTATATTTTGTTGGCGTATCCACAGTTAGAAGTATTAAAGGTTAGTGGTGATTATTGTTATAGAGGAGGTGATATAGGATTAGAAATAGCTCCGATTCGGCATGAAAATTTAAAAGCACTAATTATAGAATCTGATGGAATTTCTATGGAATTAATTTTTGAAATGTACGATATTGAATTACCAGCATTGGAATATCTTGAATTGTGGCTTGGTTTAGATTATCGTGGCAATTGTTTTAGTAGACTTGGAATTGAAGAATTGATGGCAGTTTTTTCTCATATATTTCCTAAACTCAAATATTTGGGATTGCGTAATTGCTACTACTCATGCTGTTGTTCAAAAAACGATATCGTTCTTGGAATAGCAGATTCTTCAATTATTGAAAATTTAGTTGAACTAGACCTTTCAATGGGAGCAATAAACGACGAGGGTGCAGAAACTTTACTTAATTCAGGGATTCAACAACTAGATACTCTGGATATTTCTGATAATTGTTTAAGTGATGAAATGGTTGAACGATTGCAGCAATTAGATATTGAACTTATTGCTGACAGACAATATCGATATGATTCTTAAGAAACCGGGTTTTTTATCAACGAAGTACAAGAATATTCAATACTCCATCAACAAAAACCCGGTTTCTCCAACATCACCCTTAAAGGTATCAAGAAAAAAACACGTAGGGTATGTTATCAGCGAGAGTACGGCACCATCCTGTAAGGGTTTTGGTAGGTGGATGGTGCGTTAGACTAAAGTCGTAACGCACCCTACAGATACTGTGATGTTCAAACTATTTAAGAAACCGGGTTTTTCATCAACGAAGTGTAAGAATATTCGCTACTCCATCGACAAAAATCCGGTTTCTCCAACATCACCCTTAAAGGTATCAGCAAACCCAGCAAAATTACTTTTATATTAGCCAAACAATAAACAGAACATTAAACTTATTACTTATTACTTATTACTTATTACTTATCACTTATGCATCTCACCATCCTCTATCGCGGTTCTCTAATTAGTTGCAACTATGGTTGCGAATACTGTCCCTTTGCGAAACGCCAACAAACCCCCACAGAATTATCCATTGATAAACAAGAACTACAACGGTTTGTGAATTGGATTTCCCAACACCCCCAACACCAATTCTCTATCCTGTTCACACCTTGGGGTGAAGCCCTCATCCATAAGTGGTATCAACAAGCACTCTGCCAATTAACCCAAATGCCCCATGTCCAAAAAGCAGCAATTCAAACTAATCTTTCCTGTAATCTGGACTGGGTAGAAGGCTGTAACAAGGATAAATTGGCATTGTGGACAACATTTCATCCTCAATGGGTAAAGCGCGATCGCTTTGTCTCTCAATGTCTGGAACTGGATAGCCGTGGTGTTCGTTTTAGCGCTGGAGTTGTGGGTTTTCCACAATTCAAAAATGAAATCACGGCTTTACGTCGGGAGTTACCACCCCATGTTTATCTGTGGATTAATGCAGTCAAGAAAGAATTACCCAACTTATCAACAGCAGACAGGGATTTTTTTGAGTCTATTGACCCACATTATCATCTGAATACTCACCATTATCCCAGCTTTGGGCGTAATTGTCGTGCCGGGAAGTCGGTATTTTCTGTTGATGGTAAGGGGACAATGCGCAGATGTCATTTTATTAAGGAGGAAATTGGTAATATTTATGACGCGGATTGGGAGAGAAATTTACAGGAACGTCCTTGTGTGAATGCAACTTGTCACTGTCATATTGGATATGTGCATTTGGAGTATTTAGAGTTGGATAAGGTGTTTGGTGGGGGGATTTTAGAAAGAATTCCCGATGATTGGAGTTATAGTTTACCAGGTGATAGTGGGTTTCATTCCCATGAGGTACAGATTTAACCTCACCCTGACAAGACCGGACATCCCTCTCCTTAATAAGGAGAGGGAAAGAGGGTGAGGTAATGGTGTAAGGAACTCAATTGCAAATCGTTATAAGTTTTCCCATTACCTATTACCCATTACCCATTACCAATTACCCATTACCAATCTATACAGATAAGATAGGTGATAGAAAGAATCAAGGAGAAAGTTATGGCAGAGTATCAAAAGATTGAATATCGTATTGGCAAAGACGGTAAAATTACGGAAACAGTCATCAATGCTTCTGGTTCTAGTTGTACTCAGACTACATCCGGGATTGAAAAGGCTTTGGGAGAAGTTGAAAATCAAGAACTTTTACCAGAATATTACGAGGGGGATGAGTATGAGACAAATTCAGAAAATCAGTCTCTGAAAAATCAAGAAGGATATTGATGATGTTTAACAGTTTTGGTATCAGCAATGCATCCATCATTCAGATTCTAGTTGTTGTGGGGATATTTATCGCGGTGCGGTTTCTGTTGACAGCGATTTACGCACCAGGAAATCAGGATAATCCCCTACTTTTACAGTTGATGAAACGGGAAGGTTTCCGTGATTGGTATGATTTGCAAATCAAAGCGGGTTTGAGTTTTCCCGATTTATGGCTGTTGCGCAATGGTAATATCAGTTCCCTGAAATGGAGTGAAATTAATCGAGTTGCTGGGGTTTTTTCCCTTTCCCTGGGAGAGTTTTTAGAGAAACTAGATTTACTCCCAGAAAACCCCCAATTAGCAATCTGTCATCAAGAATGTTTGCAATTACAAAATCAGTTACAACAATTGACACAAGATAAGGAAATATTGCATCAAGAAGGGTTGCGTTTGCATTCAGAATTACAACAGCAACGAAGGGAACTAAAACAAGAATTTCGTCAGTCTACCTTTACCCAGTTAAAGACATTGCTGACTAACTATCCCAGTATCCAACAAATGGTGGGAATCAAGCCAGAATTACCCGCAAAAAATCTCCTCTCCATGTTTACCCCCGTGGATAATCTCCTCAGTGAATGGGGTTACGAACCCATTGGTAAACCTTGGGAACAAGTTGCTTATAATCCCCAATTTCATCAACCAGATGCAGCTGATATTGCAGAAGGAGAGTCTGTTTACATCCGCTTCGTCGGTTATCATCATCAAGGTAATATACTCTGTCCCGCCAAAGTTAGCCGCACCTTACCAGGAGGAGGGAAGACAATTAAAAATTAAAAATTACACAGTAGGGGCGCAATGCTTGCGCCCAAAAGTGGGGGGACTACTCATAATTTTTAATTCCTAATTCCTAATTCCTAACTCATAATTTTTAATTCCTAATTCCTAATTCCTAACTCATAATTCCTAATTCCTAATTCCTAATTCCTAACTCATAATTCCTAACTCATAATTCCTAACTCCTAATTCCTAATTCCTAATTCCTAATTCCTAAGTCTTGGGCGCAAGCATTGCGCCCCTACAAACTGTTAACTGTTAACTGTTAATTCCTAACTCATAATTTATGACTACCGTAGTAATTGATTTTGGTACTAGTAACACCGTTGTTTGTATTACCGATCCTATTACCCAAACACCAAGAACCTTAAAATTTGACTCCATTTCTCGCCGTTTTGAGGGAGAGGAACAAGTAACCGTAGTACCCAGTTTAGTATTTGTCAAAGGACAAAATCACCTCATCTGCGGGGAACCAGTACGCGCACAACGTCTGGGTTTCGCCCAACCACAGCGCTGTTTTCAGGGTTTTAAACGGGAATTAGCAGCGGATTTTATCCCCCCACCACGACTGCTGGATGGAGAAAGTTATAGCCCAGAATTGGTTTCCCAATTGTTCCTCCAAGAAATATGGCAACAAATTACACAGCAGATTCAACCCAGCCGGGTAATATTTACAGTCCCCGTGGGTGCTTTTGAACGCTATTTACATTGGTTCCGTAATCTGGGAGAAACCCTGAAAATACCCGAAATTCAAATTATAGATGAATCTACCGCCGCTGCTTTGGGTTACGCCATTAAACGTCCTGGTTCCGTGGTTTTCGTCATCGATTTCGGTGGGGGAACCCTGGATTTAAGTCTGGTTCGCACGGTGAAAATGACTTCCCAACAAAAAGCTGTACGAGGGGAGGTAATTGCTAAATCGGACGCTTTTGTGGGTGGAGTAGATATTGATACATGGATGGTAGAACATTACTTGGAAAAAATTGGTTCCCACCGCGATGCTGTAGGGGAAATTGGCTGGCAAAATTTACTAGAAATAGCAGAAAGGTTAAAAATTCGCCTCTCTAAGGCTTATGAGGCTAAAGAAGCCTGGTTTGACGATGAAAACTTTATTTCCCATGAATTGCACTTTAACCGCGACGAATTGGGGGATATCCTGGAAAATCGTCAGTTATTAGAACAACTGCGAGAAGCATTAGATGAAGTACTGGCGATCGCACTCAGTAAGGGTATTGGGAAAGCAGATATCGAACAGGTTTTGTTGGTGGGGGGTAGCTGTCAAATTCCAGCAGTACAACAGTTGATAACTTCCTATTTTGGACGGCAGAAGGTAAAATTAGATAAGCCCTTTGAAGCAGTCGCACATGGAGGTTTAGCTTTAACCCAGATGGTGGAAGTAGACGATTATCTCCGCCATAGTTACGCCATCCGTCTGTGGGAACCCCAAAGCCGACGTTATTCTTATTTGAATTTAATTGAAAAGGGGACACCTTATTCAGGGATAGGAAACCATCAGCACAAAGCCAGGTTAACGGAACCTTTGATATTGCAAGTAGCCACAGAGGGACAAACAGAAATTCGCCTCGATATCGGTGAAATTGCGGAGTCTTCTCAAGCTGAGGTTGTTTATGATGCCCAGGGAAGAATGACTAGTAGTCACTTGGTGAAGCAGGAAACATACCGTTCTTTAGATAACCAGCACGAACAGGTTTGTATCGCTCATTTGCAACCCCCAGGAGAAGTAGGAATAGATAGGATTTCCGTGCAATTTGAGGTAAACGAACAACGGATGTTGGTAGCGACGGTGAAGGATTTGTTAACAGGGAAGGTATTGGTATATCAGGGTGCGATCGCGAAACTGAAGTAGATTATAGCGCTTTTCAGTTGAGTCCAATACACGAGGGAACCTCACCCCGTCCTGCGGACACCCCTCTCCTTACTAAGGAGAGGGGAAGGGGGTGAGGTTCATCTGTATTCTATCCAAGTGAAAACCGCTATATTTTGTTGGTGTAGTCTGCGCTTGCGCTTACAACAGTAAAGATTTTGGTGCGTTAGACTAAAGTCATAACGCACCCTACACCTACACCTACCTAAGAAACCGGGTTTCTGTGAGACTAAGTACGATAATATTCGATACTCCACCCAGAGAAACCCGGTTTCTAACTACACCATCGACTTAATATTGACTTTATAAATGGTCTCTAACAGCCAACCCTATTTTCAAACTGGTTCGGTAAACTCGATAACTAATAGTTGATGAATAGTCCTCAAGGTTAATCTATTTTAAGGAAAACTTGGAACATTTATGGAGTACGGTAAACTGCAATGTGAAACTTTTTAAATGCCCGTTAAAATCGAAGATATAAAGTAAGTTGAGGAGCCGCCATAATGCAAGTCACATACAATGAAGATAAGCGTAAATTGCTATCTTGTTTGTGTCATGGGGCGATTTTTTTTAGTACAACATTGTTTTCTGTTGGAGTTCCCATTGTAATTAATATTATTTCTGACGACCCAGTTGTTAAAAGTAACGCAAAAGAATCAATTAATTTTCACTTTAATGTTTGGTTTTGGGCGACTTTAATTGGTGTACCAATTGGAGTTTTATCTTGGCTAACTTTTGGTATTGGCGGAATTTTGTTTTTCCCTGTAGTTGCTTTTGGGTTTCTACTACATTGGGGATTAACTATTTGGGGTTTGTTGAGTTGTTTAGCTAATTCTGAACAGCCTTTCCGTTATCCGTTTATATTTAGATTGCTTTAGTTCGAGTTAAAAGAAGTAGAATTGGGTTCTTGAGGAGGGGGTGTGATAAGCATCCCTTTTTTAACAATCTAAAATCTCTTGAATAACACTTTTTAAATCTTTATCACCAGGACGTTTTCTAAACTGTTCGTGGCTGTAAATCCAAACAAGTTTGATTATAGAATCATTTGTATTGACTAAATACATCAATCGAATTTGTCAAGATGCTCCTTTCCCAACCTTCAATTCCAATTTGTGAAATGTCCATTCATCTGGTAAATTAATTTTGCTAGGTAAAGGTTCTTGACGGGAATTTATGGGATATTGGTCTTCAAGCAAATTTTGCAGTACTTCAGCAATTAACTCAACAAAATTATTCCCGTGAACCTTTGCAAGTTTCTTGAACGAACGACTAAAATTATCGGATTTCTCAATCGAGAAGGGAGTTAAGCCAGTCACGCACTTCTCCTTTACCAATACGAGTTGAAGATTCCGAATTTAAAGCATCATTCAATACTTCCGACATTACTGGTTCATAAGCAGGGTTTTCACGTTCCATCACATCCAATTTTTGCTCACCCAATGCTTTCATGTCTTGACGTTGAATTGGTTCAGTGGAACTTGCTTGAGGTGGTAATCCCTTTCTAGCTTTTTTCCAGGGAAATTCACCGTGAGTCATATCACTGAGTCGATAAGCATGATAACCACCAAAATACCCCCAAACCTCTTCTAACAATTCCTTAATTCCATCAGGTATGGTTCCTAAGGATTCTTCTTTATTCGGAATAGGTAATTGATTAGCTTCAAAATTACTGTAAAATCTATAAGCAGGAGGACACACTGGACCATATCGCCATGCTTGAATTTCTTCATCAAACAATGGTTGGTCGTAAAGTGCTAAATGCAAGCTTTGTGTGTAATATAGAAGCTTTTGAACCTTCATGTTGGTCATTTCAGCTTCTATCCCATCCTCATATGCTCTCACTATAAAGTAGCGAGCCACATCTAAACAGTCAATCATACTCAGACTCGCCTTCCAAGTATCGCTCACTATACCATTATAATCTATTCTCTAGCAAAATAGTACTAAAATACTATATTACATTTCTAATTATGGCGGTTAGCTGCTTTGTCTAATTATATTCCTAACCAACTCCGCAAAGATTCCTCTAGTTGTTCAGAATCAGAATCAGCTAATTTACCGATAATTGCAACAACTAAACTTTTATCTACTGTGTATAAACCACGCTTAACTGCTGTTGGTACATTTAGTCCTGCTGCTGACCATTCAGTAAGTATAAATTCCCCAGGAAGTAATGATGTGGTTTTACTTGTCAGGGGAACAATAAAGATATCTTGGGATACGTGTGGTGCATTTACAACAACAGCAGGTCTGACTTTTGAACTTGATAAATCTGAAAAAGGATACCGCACCAAGATGATGTCATTTTTGGAGTAGCTGGACATAAACATCATCCTCTGTATTATCCCATACTTTATCTAAAGAAGCTTGACTAGTTTGAAGCCAAAAATCAGCCTCATCATCAGGTAATAGTGTTACCAATAGTTTTGTACCTTCTGGAATTTCTGTTGGTTCCAATAATTCAATTTTTCCGTTTCTAACAGTAGCCCAAAGGGTTTTTAGCATTTGTATTGTGTAATAACAACTATACTTTCTATTTTATAATTGCTCGTGCAATCTTTGCCAAATTTCAGATTTAGATGCGATTTCAAAAAATAATTCCAGTGCTTCAACCAGATTATCTCGTGCTGATTCAATTGTCTTCCCTTGACTAGCAATATCTAGTTCGGGACAGAGTGCTACATACCAATCGTCTTCACGTTCAATAATAGCAGTTAACTGTTTTTTCTGCTTCATATTTTTATGTTTCATATTATGATCTAGATGCTTTTTCTCCATGGCGAAATTTTTCCAACAATTCAAAAAAATTATTCAGAGCATCTTTTTCATCAGCAGAATAAAACAAAATAATGCTGTCCCAACCATGAGAAGATTCAATTTGAAATCTTTCCTGTACCCAAGTTTGGAATTTATCAAATTCAATTTCTTCTTGTGTTGTAGCTAAACTTAAATCTTGTCTTGATGCTATATATCCATCTAAAAATGACTTTAAGCGGGTAATAGAAGGTTTTCCTAAGAACATTCCTGGACGCTGCTGAATGCGTTTTAGCATTTCATAGAGATATTCAGATGTTGTCCCTAATTTATGTTGGGTGATTTCTTGCATAAAACCTCTATTAGTTTAAAATGTTGATTCCGTTATCTGGAAGTTTTTACCAGCATAAAGTTTTCCATAAAACTGGAGATTTTCTAGCCATTGACTTTTTGGTATACCGGTGGGATGGTGATTATCAAAAACAATTTCTATATTCTTAATCAAGATAGAAATTCCCTGATGACGACCATTCATAGAAATAGCATCACCAGGCACATTATCATCATAAATATAACTATCTCTACCTGTTCCAGCACCTGTATAAATCTTAATTAATTTTCCGCTGATTCCTTGTAAAAGTAAGTACTTTTTAATAGCGTTAGCACATTCAACACACTCAAGATTTTGAAATTCACTGACAATTACTTGAATTTGTTGTAATTGGTCTAAATTTATTTCCTCAATAATATGCACTCCCTGATTAACTCAAAAGCCAGTAGCGACTGTCTTGATTGTCAAGTGCAAACTGACAAGTCAGCGCTTGAGCTATCGCTTGTATCTTAAATAAGCTGGATTTAGATCCCCGACTTCTTCAAGAAGTCGGGGATGTGAACATCAACCCAAACCGGTTTGCAAATCACCCCGCGCTTTTTCCAAAGCTTCTGGTAACTTACTGGCATCTCTTCCCCCAGCTTGGGCTAAATTTGGTCTTCCACCACCACCACCACCGCAAATCTTCGCAATAGCACCGATAAATTTACCCGCTTGTAAACCTTTCTTGTTTACCTCTGGGGAGAATGCAGCAACTAAGCTGACTTTACCCGCTTCCGGAATAGAACCCAATACCACCGCAGCACCGCTACCGATTTTCTGCTGTAACCTTTCCGCTGCGGTTTGCAAGGAAGCAGCATCCACATCTTCCATTTGCGCGACTAATATCTTAAACTCACCCACAGTTTCCACCGTTGAGATTAAGCTATCAGATTTGGCGATCGCCAATTGCGACTTCAAATTTTCTATTTGCTTCTGGCTACTTCTCAGTTCACTTTGCAGGGTAGTAATTCTTTCTGGTAATTCCTCTGGTTTGACTTTAAACCTATCGCTTAAATCCTTAACTACCACATCCCGAACATTGAGATAATCAAGGATAGCAGGACCAGAAACCGCTTCTATCCGCCGCACACCGGAAGCTATTCCCGCTTCAGAAACAATTTTAAATACTCCTATCTCCGCAGTATTACTGACGTGAGTTCCCCCACACAATTCCATCGATACTCCAGGGAAATCAATTACCCGCACCACTTCTGCGTACTTTTCCCCAAACATAGCGATCGCACCTTTTGCCTTTGCTTGTTCCAGGGGCATACTTTCTATGGTAGCGGTGTGTGCTTCCCCAATCCAAGTATTTACTTGTGATTCGATTTGAGTAATTTCCTCTGGGGTTAAACTCCGGGGACAGTTGAAGTCGAAGCGCAATCTGTCGAAGGATACCAAAGAACCAGCTTGGGAAATCCCATCATCGACGATTTTCTTTAACGCTGCTTGCAACAGGTGAGTTGCGGTATGATTTGCTTGGGCACGACGACGACAAGCGCGATCGATTTGGGCAGTAACTGTATCGCCTACTCTGATTGTACCCCGTTCAATGCGTCCGAAGTGAACAAAGAAGTCAGATTCCTTCTTCACGTCGTCAATGGTGACAACAAAGCCATCACCGGATAAATAACCCTTATCCCCAATTTGTCCCCCGGATTCGGCGTAAAATGGGGTTTGGTTGAGAACTATTTGTACTTCTGTCCCTGCTTCCGCTTCTTCTTCAGCAATACCATCAACTAACAATACCTCAACTTGTGCAGATGCAGCAGCTTGGGTATAACCGAGGAATTCCGTCCCGTGGATATGTTCTGCTAACTTATCGAGGGAACCCTGTACAGTTAAATCGATGGTTTCGTGGGCTAATTTAGCCCGTTCGATTTGCTTTTGCATTTCTACACCGAAACCATCGCTATCGACGCTTAAACCCTCTTCCTCGGCGATTTCCTGGGTTAATTCGAGGGGGAAGCCATAGGTATCGTAGAGTTTAAATGCTTCCTCACCACTAATAACAGTTTTACCCTGTTTTTGCAACTGGGCGATAATCTCTGCTAGCATTTTCTCCCCTCTTTCCAAAGTCTTCAAGAAGCGAGATTCTTCCCGTTGCAATTCCGCTTTGATAGCATTTTCCCGTTGACGTAGATTGGGGTAAGCAGATTCTCCCAAACTAATGGCACTTTCTGCCACTTTGGTGGTAAATTCTCCCTCAATACCAATTAGTCTACCATGGCGCACCACCCGGCGAATCAAACGCCGTAATACATAACCCCTCCCCACATTGGAAGCGCGGATTTCATCGGCTATCATATGTACCACAGCACGGATATGATCACCAATCACCTTCAAGGAAACCTTGGTTTTCTCATCACTGGTAGCGTAATCAATCCCCGCAATTTCTGCTGCTGTTTGAATAATAGGAAAAATTAAATCAGTTTCATAATTATTGGGAACTTGTTGGAGAATTTGCGCCATTCTCTCCAAACCCATCCCCGTGTCAATATTCTTATTCGCTAAGGGAGTCAAATTACCATCTGCATCCCGGTTAGATTCCATAAATACCAAGTTATAAAACTCGATAAACCGGGAATCATCTTCTAAATCGATATTGTCATCCCCCAATTCCGGGTGAAAATCATAGTATATTTCTGAACAAGGACCACAAGGACCAGTTGCACCAGAAGCCCAAAAATTATCATCTGCCCCCATGCGCTGAATACGTTTTTCCGGCACACCAATCTTATCTCGCCAAATAGCAAAAGCTTCGTCATCTTCCTCAAAAACACTGACAACTAACCGTGCTTTCGCTAACCCAAATACCTCTGTAGAGATTTCCCAACCCCAAGCGATCGCCTGTTCCTTGAAATAATCCCCAAAACTGAAATTACCCAGCATCTCAAAAAACGTATGATGGCGTTTAGTGCGTCCGACATTTTCAATATCATTAGTACGGATACACTTTTGAGAAGAAGTAGCACGAGGAAAATCGGGGGTGCGCTGTCCTAGAAAAATAGGTTTAAATGGTAGCATCCCCGCGATAGTCAGCAGTACAGTTGGATCTTCCGGTACCAAAGAAGCACTAGGGACAACTTGATGTCCTCTTTGGCTGTAAAAGTCGAGGAACTTTTGACGAATTTCCTTACCGCTGAGTTTTTGGGGATTATCGCTCATGGGTGTTTACAAAAAAAGTATTAGCAAATATATTTGTAGGTTATTGGTCATTGATCGCGTTCCCACGACCAAGCACAAACCTTTACACACAAAGTATGCCGCACAATTGGACATCTGTGCCACAAATGAACGTTACAGTTTTACTAAATTATCAAGTCAAATCTTTTTTGATGTCAAAAAGCAGCACCAAGCGCTATTAACTTTAGGCAACAGGCAACAGGCAACAGGCAACAGGCAACAGGCAACAGGCAACAGGCAACAGGCAACAGGGTAAGATGAAGGGAGTTGACTTTTGAATTTTGACTTTTTCCGTATACTGAGGTGATTTATGGCATGGACATTGAAAGTACCAGACATTGCTTGTGAAGGATGTGCCCAAACCATTACTGAATCTATCCACGCTACAGAACCTAATGCCAAAGTGAATGTAGATGTTAAAACTAAAACTGTAACCGTGGAATCTACAGCCAATCCTGAGTCGATCAAAAAGGCAATTGTGGATGCGGGTTATACCATCGATTGAAATCTCCATTAACACACATCTTGCACCTGGGTCAGAAACCGGGTTTATTGGGAATATTGACCTGTCAAAATCCTAATTTTTCGTTCATAAACCCCGGCAGTCGCTACCCTACGGGAAGCCGCACTCCGTGCGTCTATAAGTCGGGGAACCCGACCAACGCGCTGCCTCGCTTTCTCCATACTTATTGAGAATGGTGCAAGATATGACTTAACCTAACTATGAGAGTAATCCGTTGTATTAGACCTCCTCAAATCTACTCACAGCTAGACTCTGCCCACAGACTAACACTGTCTAACTGACAGCTTTGCCCAAATTAATGGAAGCATTTAAGTTGTACTCATTTTCTAGACCACAGCAATAGTAGTTAAACACTCTTTAGGATAGGGAGAGTGTTTCTTTTTTGGTTCCACAGTTTGAGTGGGCTTTACTGGTAGTAAAATATGGATCAGCCAGGATTAATTTAGATCCTGATAATTATTTATGATACTGAATTTTTTACGCTAAATCTGATTATATGATATTGTGGCTTAAGGGGGATGAGGGGTTAAACACATCACCTGAAACCCCAAAAAATACTTGCCAAGGACGAGTGGCAACTGTCTTCCCCTCCAAGGTAGTCCATCAGAAAAGCCGAGTTTACCGATTATTTTACCGTGGTCAAAAAAGGTGGCAATGAAAAAGGTTTCGATATTATCAGCTTTGGGAGGGGGGTTTTTCTTTGAGGGTAAATAGGTGATGAAAATTTACAGCCATACCTGTGTGTCTTTGCAAAGAGAATCCTTATATCTGAGACAAAAAATAATTTGTGACAATATAATAATTTGACATCCTAAGGATAGAAAAAATCTTTCATTAGGAATAGAAATGCGAAAACTTGGCTCTGGTAACAATTCCAGGCTTTTAGCACCTGGAAATTACTGTTATGCCTTTATCCTTAAGCGATAATATTCCGTATTTATACTGTTTGAAATCAAGGATATAAAAGCAGAAATTATGTATCAGAAATCGCAACTACACTGATTGTAGTTAAGGATAAGTAGAACAGAGGTGATTAACATTGAAAATATATAGTAGATTTTGCTGTCAGATTATAAAATATAAGAACATAGCTCCTTGCCAAGAATACCTACAGCCTTTGGCATATGATTAAGTATTAACAAGGAGCATGTAAAAGTTTTAGTAGGATTTATTTTTAACAGTTGAAATAGGGCATAAAGCAAAGCAATGAATATTTCTGTTCTGGTCTTTGGAAGTGACAACTTTCTCACGACTCTTCCGGATCAGATTCGTGATACAAGTACTTTTAATGTAGAAGTAATTGGCAACCTTAATCAGGGGGTGTCCCGTATTCAAATAACGCCACCAGACATCTTGTTAGTACAGGCTAGCTGGGATGGCAGCATGGAACTTTGTTCTTGGTTAAAAGAACAAACAAAGTTATCTTGGATATACTGCATTCTCCTAGAGGATCGTGCCCAAGTACTGGCTCTCAAAAGTCAATCTGACTCGGAATGGGAGTCAGAGATGAACGCAGCAGCACTACAACAAGGAGCAGATGCCTACCTATGGCACCAAGTGAGAGAAACATCAAAGCAATCCTCAGGAGAATTAACCCCCAATCAGCGCTTATTGCTAGCTCAATTGACAGTTGGCTTACGCAAAGCCCATAAGTATCGCGATCTGATGCGCACAAATGATTTATTGTCAGCGATCGCCTTGGCTGATTCCCTCACACAACTGAATAACCGTCGTGCTTTGGAATGGGATTTACCCAGACAAATCCAAAAAGCCCGTGCTAAAGGCTCTTCTTTGAGTCTAATTATTCTAGATGTGGACTTCTTTAAGCGCATTAACGATACCTACGGACATTTAGTAGGCGATCGCCTTTTGCAATTATTGTGTACCCGTATCAAGCACAACCTACGGTTTCAGGATACCCCTTTCCGTTATGGTGGTGAAGAATTCGTAATTATTTTGAGCGATACAAATTGCCAGGAAGCACTCCTTGTGGCAGAACGTATTAATCGTATTGTTGGCGAACAACCATTTGCCGTCAGTAACACACTGGCTATTAACGTCACCATCAGCTTAGGAACAGCCTGTTTACAACCAAAGGATGACGATAAAGGAGAAAGCTTACTAAATCGCGCTGATCAATACCTGTTAAAAGCCAAAGCCAGTGGACGTAATTGCGTTATTGGTTGCGATCGCCATCAGGGGGATTCAGAGGAAGATCATCCCTTGGATGACTCCCATAAATCCCATCTTCAAGCAATTTCATCCTAGAGAATCAAAAAAATGAGGATTTGTGAATTATTACTGTTCAAGTAAATACTTAAAATTCTTCCATTGCTTCTATGCATTCTGCTACCGATGCCCTTTGTGTCATTGCATTGACTAAAGCTTGGTACGCCAACCAATTCTCTTGAATCAGGGTTTTTGCCTGAACAGAAGCAAACCTTTGTTTTTGCTCGCAAGCTGATATAGAAAAACCTAAATTTATTAAAGCCCCTGCTAACTTACTTTTATCATCACCTCCTCCTTCAGCGCGATCAAAAACCAAAGTTTCTGCTGTAATACCAGCCATCCAAATGGTACAGTAACGATCCAACATTTGAGCGCTGATAGTTCCCCCCTCCAATTGAGATGCCAATTCTCGATCATCAAAGGTAACTCCCCCTTGTCCTGGTTGTTGTTGTTTCCATGCTTCCCAAGCGCTAAGGGTGTAACCAACTACAGGAACACCCAATAGGTAAGCCACTAAAAAGTGCCCTGCTTCATGATGGACTATCCGTTTTCGATATTCCGGCCAGAAACCAGCTATCCAATCTAAAAATAGGTTTCCACCCCTACCGTCTAAGCTAAAAGCATCAAAAGTCGCTATTCCTAATACAGTGAAGGTAGCAAGTGCAGGAACTGTCGGTGACAAGTGAAATAATCCTCCCAAGAGGGTGGAAACAGTCATTACAAATACTGATATTGCCACTAAATTCAGAGCGATGCCCATACTTAAATACGGTTATACTACTTAATATTTTTCTAATTATCATCCCAACGCCCTAGGTATGCTATAACCCTTTGAAATTTTTCGTAATTTATACGGATAGGTACAAGATATGATTTGGTGCAAGATATGTACTAAGGGTAAATGGTAAATCAATGTTTCTGTATATGAGGAAACATTGAATCTACTTTATACGTCTATCCCTCTCATGTACATTTGTACATTGGTTCAATTTTGCTACTTTACTTTGCAGTACAAACCAAACATTACCAAAGCTTTACTTAAAAATTAGCAGTAGTGAATTATACTTTTTTCTTGAAGTTTAGGAGGAATAATAAATTTTATTTCCCATGTCCGTAATTTTCAATAGCAGTTATTATATGGCACTCTTGACGATGCGACGACTCAATGCTAAAAATTGCGAACTTTCTCCATTTCCCAGTTTTATCAGTTATTGGTGTATCGACCTCATAAGGACTACTTGTAAATGGTGGAGCAAAAAGATATTAATAAAGCAACCTGCATTTTTTATATAAATATAAATTCATTTGTTTATATTTATATAGTTTTATAGGTTATTCGTGAAGTTGATCAACATTCATAACCCCAGAGTGATTACAATTTATGATTACTATGACCAGTATATTAAGAAAAGTAAATCCTTTGAATACTGTTGTAAGTCAATGGGTAAACTTTATGAACTAGGTGCAAATGGAAATGAACCCTATTTCCAGGGTGTTTAAATCGTGCCACAAATCAGCCATCAAAGGCTTTTGAGTTTCATCCGTATCATTTTTTAGTACTTTAGTGCTACAAAACTGACCAAGATTAACACTTTTTCTTCCAGACTAATTTAGTTCTGCTTATCCTAAATTAGTCATCATGAATATCAAAATTTAGATATATTTTTGATAAGTGTTATCAGAAATAACATCTACCAATTTGTTTTTGCAAAGAAATAACCTCCGAATTGAAGTTAATATTTGCATATCTACCAGAAATAAATAAAAATAATGATGATACCAACATTGACAGTTTATGGTGTAATTTTATTATACCTAATGATGGCTTACCGGTTTTTTTCCTCATGGTTAGATTTTTTTATAGCTGATGAGGAAATGAATTCCAGGGAGCGTTATTTTTATGGTGTAGTTTTAATTGCAGCTAGCTTATTATGGTTAATAGTAGTTCCATTTGCGTACCTGGAGTTGTTGAAATTTCATAAAAAGCATAAAGCAGTTATTGATTTTCTGATCAATGCTTCAAATTCTGGTATTACGACTGAGGATATTACTACTGATGGTTGATACATTTGTTGGATTCAATAACGACCTGTTAAAAACCTAAGAAGTTTATTTATTTTTTGCCGGAGTTGGTTTCTTACTACTAGGTGACGGTTTTTCTTCACTTTTTGTTTCAGGTTGTTTCCATTCTGAAAGGCTGCGGTTAACTGCATTCTGAAAATCTTTAGAAACTAATAGCACATTTACATTACCCTCTAGTTTTGCAGCTGGATCAATTTGAGCATATACAAAACTACCATTAAAGTTAGGATTGCCCACAATTAATTGATGGGTTTTTTGATTTTTCAGGGTTAAGTTAATAGTAGCTTGGGGTGGTTTTAAGCCAAATTCTGCTAGTTGATTAGCTGGTACAGATACAGTACTATCCCTTTTACCTTGCACCAGCAAATCCATTAAATAAGAGACAGAGGGGTCACTAGCTGGTGTTTTTTCTGGAGATGTCATCATCCATTTTGGTTTATCGGCATTTTTGTTACGTTCCAAATGGATTGTGAAATTTTTATTAGTTATCTTCAAGGATTGTACATCATCGGCTGCAAAGGAAAAAAATTGTTGTTGTTTCTGTTTGACTTCCTCTTGTCGATTCTTCCAATAAAATTCATAGAAATAAACAAAGCCACCCAACAAGAGTGCTGAAAGTAGCAAAATTAAAGTACTGCGCTGTAATTTCATTTTTATTTTTATCAACTCCTTATATTATTTTGTAAATTATGGATTCGTAGGGGCGCAATGCTTGCGCCCAATATAGGATTACAAAACTTACACCCAATGTAGAATTGCAAAACTTGCGCCCATAAATTTGGAATTACCATTCACCAATTACCAATTACCAATTACCAATTACCAATTACTAATTACCAATTACCAATTACCAATTACCAATTACCAATTACCCATTACCAATTACCTTTTAGTTTTATCTTCTTTGCCACCAGAGAAAAGCCGCAGACAGCAATCCAAGGAGAGGTAAAACCAAAAGTGATGACCATGCTAAAACATTAGCTTGTGCTTGACTCAGATTCAGCCGCCGATTTTTTGTTTCTTTGGGACGAATGGAAAGAGGTTGTGTGTCTTGCTGACTTAACCAAGTCACTGAGTTGAGAAATACATCTCCATTTAGTTGCTGTTCAAATAAGCCATCGGTGGCAAAAGTGGAATTTCCGAACACTACTAACCGAGATTCTTTAGCAGTTTCTTCTTTTTTGTTTTCACTCTTGGGAGTAGGAGAAGCAGTGGGAGTAGGACTAGATTTACTTTCTGTTTTTGGTGATGCTTCTGTTTTTGGTGTGGGAGAAGCAGTGGGAGTAGGACTAGATTTACTTTCTGTTTTTGGTGATGCTTCTGTTTTTGGTGTGGGAGAAGCAGTGGGAGTAGGACTAGATTTAGTCTCTGTTTTTGATGATGCTTCTGTTTTTGGAGTAGGGGAAGTAGTGGAAGTTGGTTGGGGTTTTGGTGCAGGTTTTTCTGGTATTTTGCGGGTTAATGCCACACCCAGAGTTAGAGGACCTCTACTATCTCCATCTTCTTCATTAAATTCCAAATTTTCGCTTTCTAGGTCGCTTTCTGCCCAACTGTTGGGAAAAGCTTTAGTTAATAGTAAAGCACTAGATTCTACTCCTTTAACTGACTCAATTTCTAATGGTCGCGCTAAGGGATAAAAAGAAATACCATTGTCAAAATCTTTAGTAATGGGATGTTGTCCATATTCTGTGACAATGGGAACTGCGGAACCCAAGGTGTTTTTAGCAGTAATATCAACTGCTAAACGAGTATCTAGCTTTATACCCCATTGTGCAAGTAAACTCTCCAATTTAGATTCTATACCCGGATCTATTGCTAACAGCAAGTTACCACCTGCGTTAAGATAGTCTTGCAAAGCTTTGACCTCAGAATCTAACAATGCTCTTTCTGAACCTGCTACCACTACTACAGCTGCATCAGCAGGAACCCTTGACTGTTCTGTAAGGTTTAATGGCTTGGCAATGTAGTTTTTATCAGCCAATGCTTTAACTGCTTGGGAAACAGCATTTTTGCCCCGAGACAGACTATGTTCGCCATGACCTTGGAGGAAGTAAACTGTAACTGTGGTATTGCTGGTGATTTGTTGCAGACGATTTGTCAATTGGATTTCCGATAGACGTTCGTTGTTGAGATTATTTACTACCTGTACTAATTCCCGTCTATCCCGATATTCCAAATAAACTTCCCCAAAAGATTTGACACCAAATTTTTCTGCTAATCCTGGTTTCGACCGAGGATCTACATACTCAAATTTAAATTTAGAATTCCAAGAACGATAATTTTCCAATAATTCTCTATCTTGGGAATTTTGATTGACATCAAATACCCATACTTTCACGGGTTCTTTTAAAGAGTTTACCAATTCTTGGGACTGGGGAGCAAGGGTAAACAGTTTGGTTTCCGTTAAATCGGTTTTGATGTTGTAACGGGTACCCAAGAAATTAATTAATCCTATAATTACCAATACTGCTACAGTTGCCACTATAGCATTAGTACCAGCTTGGGTAGAACGACGTTCCCACCATTTAGTTTGTTGACTTTGTCGTACTAACCAAAATCCAGTACTGACAATTCCAATAATAATAAATGCAAGGGGTAAAATTCCCCACTCTTCCGATAGGAACCCAATTGTTAACCCCGCAGCTATTAGGAATAAACCCAACCACAATAAATATTTCCAGGGTTTGTATTTACCGAGAATTTTCATATTTATTTTGTCATTTGTCATTTGTCATTTGTCATTTGTCATTTGTCATTTGTCATTGGTTATTTGTCATTGGTTATTTGTCATTGGTTATTTGTCATTGGTTATTTGTCATTGGTTATTTGTCATTGGTTATTTGTCATTGGTTATTTGTCATTGGTCATACTCTACGAGAAGCCGCTGCGCGTCTATGTCATTTGTCATTGCTTTTGTTCTATGTCCGCACCAGCTATATCACAACTTACCAATCACCAATTACCAATTACCCATTACCCATTACCCATTACCAATTACCCATTACCCATTACCAATTACCCATTACCAATTACCCATTACCAATTACCCATTACCAATTACCAATTACCAATAATTAACGTCGTTGAAAACGAAGTGCATCAATTGATTGTGCTGTGAGAAAGATTCCTAAAAAAATGTAACCCCCAAACAATATCAAACTACTAGTTTCAAAAATTCCTTGGGTGAAATTACTGTAATGTTTTAGTAATGACATATGAACTAAGACTTCGCCAAAAGTTCCGCCCATATTTTTGGCAATTAAATCCACAAATAACAGTAATAAAATTAACGCAAAAGTAAAAACCGCAGCCAAAATTGTACTGTCTGTTAACGAAGAAATAAACATTCCTAAAGACAAAATTGATGCCGCTAACAAGATTAATCCTAAATGACCCAGTAAAGGAATAGTAGCAGCCATTGGTGGGTTAGAAGCACTTAAAGTAATGGCTTCTAACACCATAATCGGTGCAATGATAGCAGTAAAAAAGGTAACTACACCCAATAATTTACCAACCGCTACAGCCCAATTAGTAACTGGAGATGTGGCTAAAAGTTCTAGGGTGCCAAGTTTACGTTCTTCCGCATAAAGCCCCATAGATAAAATGGGCAGCACGAATAATAATAACCACCCCAAACGGTCTAAAAATGCCCGTATAAACTGGTAAGGAACATCAATGGGTGGAATAGGAACACCAAACTGTTGTCCTTGGACGTCTAATGCCGCTACATAAGAAATAATCCCATCTGGTCCCAGCAAAATCAAAATCAGAAATAAACCCGCCAAAAACCAAAAAACACTGGCGATCGCATAAGCTAAAGGCGATACAAAATAGCTTTGCAATTCTCGGCGATAAATGGCAATTATATTATTCAGTACTACACCCATTTAAGCCCCTTCCTCCTCTATGGCTGCTGAGTCTGTCTCAGTCGGTAAATTTTTTTCTTCTGTAGTTAGTTGTAAGAATGCATCTTCCAAAGTCGCACTCACCCGTCGCATTTCATAGATACCTAATCCTGCATTTACCAAAGTTACAGCTATATCACGTCCCAGTTCACTTCCCGGTTGGGACATCACTCGCAAACAGGTACGGTTTTCTCCCATGGGTTTATGTATACCCACAGCAGTAATCGATTCTACCGCAGTAATACTCGGTATATTTTGCAATACTTGTTGGGCAGTTGCAAATTCTCCCTCAATTTCTACTTCATAGCTAGAATTACCAGCCAACTCTATCATCAGGTTTTCTGGGGTATTCGTTGCTACTACTTTGCCACCATTGATGATTGCTACTCGGCTACAAGTCATACTCACTTCCGGCAAAATGTGGGTAGAAAGGATAATCGTGTGGGTTCCAGCTAGGCTTTTAATTAAATTGCGCACATCAATAATTTGCCGGGGGTCTAATCCTACCGTGGGTTCGTCTAAAATAATGGCTGGTGGATCGTGGACAATTGCCTGGGCAATTCCAACCCGTTGACGATACCCCTTAGAAAGCTTGCGAATAATAGTGTGACGTTTATCGTACAAATTACACCGTTCCATCGCTGCTTTAATCTTAGAAGCGCGATCGCCACTACTCACTCCCTTAATTCGCGCTACAAAATACAGAAATGCTTCCACACTCATTTCAGGATATAACGGAGGTGTTTCTGGTAAATAGCCAATCCGCTGTCGTACAGCCAGGGAGTTTTCATGGACATCATAGCCAGCTATCCGCGCTGTCCCCCCAGTTGCAGGTAAATAACCAGCTAAAATTCGCATAGTTGTGGTTTTACCAGCACCATTGGGTCCCAAAAAACCAAGAATCTCCCCAGGTTCGACATTAAAAGTAACGTCAGTAATCGCAGGAGTAGAACCGTAAACTTTACTCAGATGTTCAACTTCAATCATCTGTTTTTCCTAATAGGAACCGATAACGTACCAAATAATAACTTAAGTTGGGAAATGGCGAATGGGGAGGTAGGGGCGCAATGCTTGCGCCCAAAGGGGTTTGCAATCCTTGCGCCCAAAGGGGTTTGCAATCCTTGCGCCCAAAGGGGTTTGCAATCCTTGTGCCCAAAGGGGTTTGCAATCCTTGTGCCCAACGGGGTTTGCAATGTTTGCGCCCAGCGGGGTTTGCAATCCTTGTGCCCAACGGGGTTTGCAATGCTTGTGCCCAACGGGGTTTGCAATCCTTGTGCCCAACGGGGTTTGCAATGCTTGTGCCCACCGGGGTTTTTCCCCCCAGAAGAGTGGGGAAATGGGGAGGATAAGGGAGACAAGGGAGAGGGGCAGAATTAATAACTTCTAACTTCCAACTCCCAACTCTTGGGCGCAAGCATTGCGCCCCTACACAAGATAAATTTAATTAAGGCTGTCATAATTGAAACATTTAACTATCAATCATCAATGGTGAACTCTACCCTAGTTGCCACAATATATGTCAACCCAGTAACAGGAAATGATAGCAATAATGGTTCCCGGTTGACTCCGTATAAAAGTCTTACCCGTGCTGTGGCGGCATCTAAAACACGGGGGATTATTCAATTGGCTTCTGGAACTTACAATACCGCTAATGGTGAGGTGTTTCCCTTGGTAATACCTGCTGGTGTCATGGTGGTGGGTAACGAAGCCAGTAAAGGTCAAGGTATCGTAATTTCCGGTAGTGGTAAGTATCAAAGTTCCAGTTTTGGTGAACAAAATATTACCTTGTTACTCCTTGGTAATGCCCAAATTATGGGCATTACTGTTACTAATCCCCATATCAAAGGTACTGGTATTTGGATTGAATCTACATCACCAACTGTAACTAATAATACTTTGAGTCATTGCGGTCGGGAAGGGGTATTTGTCAGTGGTAATGCCAAACCAGGGGTTCTGGATAACTTGTTTGTAGACAATAGCGCTGGAGGATTGGCGATCGCCGGACATAGTAAAGGAGAAATCCTCAGGAATATCTTCCAAAAAAATGGCTTGGGCATTGCCGTAAGTGACTTTGCTGCCCCTTTAATTGCCCATAACACCATATCAGGCAATGGCATCGGTATTGCTCTTTCTCGGGAATCTAGACCCGTTCTACGGCACAATTCTATTGAAAATAATACCCAAGGGGGTCTGCTAGTTAATGGTAAAGCTAATCCTGATTTAGGTAGCAATCAAGACCCCGCTGGTAATATTTGGCGCTATAATGGCAATTTTGATGTTAATAATGCTACCTTTATTAAGTTACTTTCAGCAGGAAATCAGTTAAATCCTGGCAAAATCAAGGGATTAGTAGAATTAATTGCAACAACGGAAAATACGAACAACAAAGTATCTATAACCACTAGCTTTGCTGATATGGCAGGGCATTGGGCAACGGCTTTTGTGGAAGCTTTACTCAAGGCAGGTTTAATTAGTGGTTTTCCTGATGGTACCTTTAGACCAGAGGCACCCATAACTCGGGCTGAGTATGCTGCTGTAATTGCCAAGACTTTCCATTTACCAGCCAAACAAACAGTTAGAAATTTTCAAGATGTACAACCAGAATTTTGGGGTGCAAGTGCAATTGCCAAAGCTATGGCAATGGGTTTTATCAGTGGATTTCCGGATGGCACTTTTAGACCTGGACAAAACTTAACCAGGGTTCAAGCCATTGTCTCCCTAGTGAATGGGTTAGAAATCGACGGGGGCAATACTGATGTATTAACAATTTATGGTGACCGTGCCCAAATTCCCAGTTATGCCACCAATGCTGTCGCCATTGCTACCCAAAAATTACTTGTGGTTAACTATCCCCAAACTGGGCAATTGGAACCCTTAAGGGATATTACTCGCGGTGAGGTAGCGGCGTTAATTTATCAGGCTTTGGTAGCCAGTGGTAAACAAAAGCCGATTATTTCACCTTACATCGTCAATGCTGATGTTACCTTGCCTTCATTTACGGATCTTCAGGGACATTGGGCAGAACCATTTATTAGGGCACTAGTAAATATGGAATTAACCAGTGGTTTTGCGGATGGTAGTTACCGACCAGATAAGCCCATGACCCGCGCCCAGTATGCCAGTTTAATTGCAGCAGCATTTAACCCCAGTCCTAAACGTCGAGCAGCAAATTTTACCGATATATCTAAAGATTTTTGGGCATATAAAGCTATCGAAATAGCAGCCCAAGCCGGATTTGTGGGTGGATTTAGCGATCGCACCTTCCGTCCTCAAGAAAATGTCCAACGATTACAGGTGATTGTTTCCCTAGTTAGTGGACTTGGCTTGCCTGCGGCTCATACTGATTTACTGTTAGGCTATAAAGATTACAATCGCCTCCCTGACTACGCACGCACCGCCATTGCCACCGCTACAGCCCAAAAAATCATCGTTAATTACCCAGAACCAGAGGAAATAAAGCCTTTACAGCCAGCAACACGAGGAGAAGTAGCAGCAATGGTTTATCAAGCATTGGTGACAATTGGACGTTGTTCGGTAATAAATTGCCCTTATATTGTTTCCCATGATTGCAGTTGACCGATAGAATTAAGAACACTTCCCAATCTAATGGGAAATAATAAAAACAGATAAATTGTAGCAAACAGTACTATAGGCTATATGCAACGGGAGCAAAATTTATGCCTATTGCCTGAAGCCAATAGCCAGATGTTCACACCAGCATCAGATGCATCTACCGATTTGACTATTGATTTGACTATGAACTTATTGATTCACTATAGTTTTGACCTTAGCGGCTATAGTGCCAGTGAGTTAGTGGATCGTTGGCAAAAAGAATACCCAATTAGCTGGTTACATCTAGCAGTCATTGAAGCACTGTATCAAGGTCGTTACAAAGCGATTTCTGTACAGCAAATATTAACTCTTTGGCAGCGGCGAGGACAGGCAACTTTTCATTATAACATGGAATTTGAACGCTTAATTTGCAGCAAATTCCCTGAAAGTTTAACTTCATTGCCGTCATCACCTATACTTCCGGTGAAGACAACCAATAGTAATTATGTATTGAAAAATCCCCCATCTTTACCTGAAAAACTATCTAGCGATTCTTATTCTCAATCGAGTAATGGCAAAAGCAACTGGGAAGCCAGGAAAATAGATGTACCAGAAAAGACCTATAAGCCCGAAGTACAGGAGGAAGATAATAGTTTATATATAACAAATAGTTTCCCCTCCCAACAGCTGCTTAGCTCTGTGAAGGAAAATAAAAATGGTAATTCTGGGGAAGCAAATTATCACCATTCCTCAGGTCTTGATAGATTGACAAATCTGCTACCCCCAGCAGTCAATCATCCCCCCATTGGACAATTTACACCCCAAACGAGCGATCGCGGCGATTCTTTTACATCAAAACTCAAAGCTATGTCTTTTGATCCCAATGTACAGGAAGCGGAATCTCCAAGCTAGTACCACTGACTTGGAAGTCAATAAGTAATAAGTAATAAGTAATAAGTAATAAGTATAGGAATCCGGTTTGATTCGTAAAATTCTTCGTGAAGATAGGGAACTCTTAACGGGAAACAGGGAACAGAAAATGTACTGAGATTTTTAAGCGCAAGCGCAGGCTACACCAACAAAAATCAAATAGGAGTCCTATATTTTGGTTCTTCCACACATTTTTTCGTTCACTCCCCATTATCCATTACCCATTACCAATTACCCATTACCAATTACCAATTACCAATTACCAATTACCCATTACCTATGACTAATTACCAATCTGTTCAACCGTAGCTTGTAAGCCGTTATTGGTAAGTATTCTCACCATATTATCGGCATTATCACGGCTGTTAAAGACTCCTGCTTGCATAACTGTTTGACCTCCAGAAAAAGTAGGAAAAGCATCAGGGGCTAGGAATTTGACTATTTCTCTATCCCTTTGTGTTACTACCGTTGCTATCACCCGATAACGATAATTATTATTAATTACATTGAAATTACTCTGTGCTACTCTCCTAGGGGAGTTACCTCCCGGAGTTGTTAATATTCCTGACTCATCCAAAGAAGCTGCTTCCAGAATCGGTAATGATGACTGTGAGTTGGTGTCCTCAACTGTTGTTGCTGATGTTCCTAGGAATTGAGATGATGACTGAGGAGCAACAAATTCGATAATACTAGAGTCAGCCTGCACACCATTTACCTGGGAACTATCGGATATTTCAGTTCTCCTGTTTGACTGTGGTGTTAAACTGCTAGGCATAGGAAACCCAGATTTCCCAGTCGGAATACTTCGTTTGGGATTTGACTGCTGAGAGATAACAGGTGTTTGCACTGGTAACATTTGACGCCGAGATTGCCCTCTAGAAAGATTGTTATTGCTTGGTTTGCTATCTCTCAATGATGCCGATGGAGTAATATCCTCTTGAGAATCTTCAGGTATAAATGCCGGTGCAGTGCCAGAAAAATCGATTTCTCCAGAGACGCGATGGCGTTTTAGGTTATTACCATAGGCATAAATCATTTCTTTGGCAGCGCTAGCATTAATCTCATAACGACCATTATCGCTAAATTGGTTACTTCCTGGTTCCGAACTATTACCTAAATCAGGCATTGCCTTGGAGATTACAACTAAGCCATCTTCAGTATTTTTCTGAATTATATTACTGCGCAAAACCGGACGGGAAGAGGCTTGGACAATAATTCCACTGCGGTTGTAACGTATAGTATTATCAACAATTATCGGTTGGGCATTGTTAGCGACATTAATGCCAAAGCCTGTTTGCTGAAACACATTGGAACGGATTTGAGGACTGGCATTAGCGGAAATTGTAATCCCATTAGCACCGTTGCGATAGAAGTCATTATTACTAATATTCGGCTTAGCCTTACCAGTAACAGCAATTCCATCTTGGGTACTATCAGCAAAGGTATTTTCCGTCACTATGGGATTAGTAGATTCAATCCATAAACCATAACCACGATTGTTAGGATTAGTTACCGTAACTCCAGTTAATTTTGCTTGATTAGCACCAACAATGGTTATATGCTTACTGCCAAAAAAGCGACTCAGGTAATTACCACCTCCAGTAATTATAATCCCTCGACCTTTACTGTTGGGATCTCCTTGAATCGTCACACCCGGTTTCAGGGTTAAGGGAAATGTCTCTCCTGTATCGGCGCTGTAAGTACCTTGTGCAAGTACAATTGTAGTATTAGACTCTGCTACCTTTAGAGCTTGGGTAATAGTTTTCAATGGAGTTCTTTCACTACCATCCCCTCCACTATCATTTCCTGTAGTGGGGTTGACAAATAGCACCTTCACCTGAGATGGTGTCTTAATACCTTGGGAAATTGACTCTTGTGTAGACCGCACCTGAGCAATGGCGGCTTTTTGACTTGTACTCACCCAAGCCATAGTTAATGCCCCACTTACAGTCAACAATAAAACTAAGTAACGCCAAATAAAGAACATAGCAATTTCTAAGAATAAATAAGACTTATTAACCTTGCTAACGGGCACCACTGGCAGAATATCTGCCCTGAGGTGTTTAAAAAAGTGGAGACTATTCATTTGATGACACTCCTGTCAACAATCAAATTTTTTATACTCTCAATAAGACCTAGATGTCGATAACTTTAGTCACATATTCCTTAAAGAAGTGTTAAGTAATGGAATAGGTACGGGGTAATTGGTAATGGGTAATTGGTAATCGGTAATGGGTAATCGGTAATTTATCGTTCTCTCCCCATCTCCCCCCTCTTCCCCCTCTCCCTCCTCTTCCCCCTCTCCCTCCTCTTCCCCTACTCCTCCTCTCCCAACTTGGTCATACTTTATCCTTTCTCCTCAATCACTTATTCTGGATAGAAACCCAAAAAATATATAACCAAGATTGTGAATATGAAACAGGCAGACTGTTACGATGAAATCACTAATGGGGTTGTTGTAATGGTCCAAGCCCACAGTCAAAAAGAACAAACACAACAAGTCGTTTACCGCATTTTAGATGCGAATTTAGATCGTGCCCGCGAGGGTTTGCGAATCATTGAGGAATGGTGTCGCTTTGGGCTTAATAATGCCCAGTTAGCTTCCGAATGCAAACAGATGCGGCAAGAGGTAGCACACTGGCATACAGCCCCTATGAAAGCAGCCAGAGATACTCCAGGGGATACTGGCACAGAGTTAACCCATACTCGTGAAGAACAACGCGCTAGTGTCACATCTGTCTTAGAGGCGAATTTCTGCCGGGTGCAGGAAGCCATGCGCGTACTAGAAGAATACGGCAAACTTCACCACCCCAATATGGGTAAAGCCTTTAAGCAGATGCGCTATCGGGTTTATACCCTCGAAAGCAATTTAATGGGTTATCAACGGCATCAGTTGCTGTTGCGATCGCACCTGTATCTTGTTACCTCCCCGAGTGAAAAGTTAATGGAAACCGTGGAAGCTGCCCTTAAAGGTGGACTAACCCTAGTTCAGTATCGCGATAAAAATGCCGATGATACGATGCGTCTGGAAAAGGCAAGGCAACTGCGCCAATTATGCCACTCTTACGGTGCTTTGTTTATTATCAATGACCGCGTGGATCTGGCTTTGGCTGTAGATGCTGATGGGGTACATCTAGGACAGCAAGACATGCCCATTGCGATCGCCCGACAGTTACTTGGTCCTCAGCGCTTGATAGGACGTTCTACCACAAATTCGCAAGAAATGCAAGGGGCAATCCTAGAAGGTGCGGATTACATTGGCGTTGGTCCAGTTTATGCAACTCCCACTAAAGCCAATAAAGCAGCCGCTGGCTTAGAATATGTGAGCTATGCTGCTAAAAATGCTTCTATGCCTTGGTTTGCCATTGGCGGTATTGATGCGAATAATATTAACGAAGTTATTGACGCTGGAGCAAATCGAGTAGCGGTAGTCCGAGCAATCATGGAAGCCGAACAACCTACCTTGGTCACTCAGTATTTTCTCTCACAATTACACCGCATTCAACCGACAAATGACAAATGGTAAATTAAAAATTAAAAATTAAAAATTAAAAATTAAAAATGACCAATGACATAGACAAAGGAGCGGCTAGTCTACGACAATGCCTTACGGCATACCCGCAGGGTATGACAAATGACTACTTAACTGGATTTTTACTGACCTATTTTATTTATAAATCTTATGTCTGAGCGAATTACTTTGGAAGTAAATGGCGAAACCCATGATTGTTTATCACAAACTCCTTTACCCGACTTACTACAACAGTTGGGTTATAATTCCCGCTTAGTCGCAGTGGAATATAATGGTGAAATTTTACACAGACAATTTTGGTCTGATACCGCACTTAAACAAGGCGATCGCTTAGAAGTGGTGACCATTGTTGGTGGAGGTTAACCAAGTCAAAAGTCATAGACACCCGTAGGGTGGCTTCCTGTAGGGTATCGAATACAATAAGAGTGGGATGGGCATCCTTGCCAGTCCTAATTTCACTGATTCCCTTTGTATTCTACATCCTGCGGTCAGACTAACCCTACAACCGAAAACCGATATACCTATTAAAATTTGGGATGCTCCTTTCCCTATTCCCTATTCCCTATTCCCTATTCCCTATTCCCTATTTGGTGAGTTTTCAAGACGCTGGGAATCGCTTCTATGACTCTTGTGACAATTATTTCCGGGGTTTCTCCTTCGTGAATGGTAATGCGTAAATCGGCTTGGGAATAAAGGGGTTGTCGCTGTTGGAGGAGCGATCGCAATTTTCCTTTAGGATCGGCATCTTGTAGCAAGGGTCTTGTGGTATCTTCTGTTAACCTACTATACAGTAAATCTACGGGAGCATCTAGCCAAACAATTAAGCCGTGATGCAGATAACTCCAGTTATTTTTCTTCATTACTATGCCTCCACCAGTAGCTACAGTGAGTTTAGTAAAGGCACAAACTTGCATCAGTACATTACTTTCCAGTTGGCGAAATACCGCTTCTCCTTCTGTGGCAAAAATTTGATTAATAGTTTGTTTTGCGGCTTTTTCGATTAAATCGTCAGTATCCACAAACCCATACTCTAACTGACGCGCTAACAATTGTCCTACCGTGGTTTTACCAGCACCCATCATCCCAATTAAGTAGAGATTGATTCCTTTTAAAATGTTACTCATATTATGTTCGTATAAACATTTACTATATCTATGTAGACTGGTAATGGGTAATAGGTAATGGGTAATGGATTCACTCTTTGCAAGTTGGCAATTTTAACTCTCACTCAATAAATTCTCAGCAAAAACTCATAATTTTGAGATTCAATCCTATTTAAATATAAATAGCCGCGATATGTACAGATTTTGCAGACCTTGAGAATCAATTCCGTGGCAGGCAATATGCTTGCCATTGGCTTTTTTTCACTGAAATCTGGTTATATTGAGATTTAATCAAATTTAAATGTATAAAGTCCAGCCGACAAGGAAAACTAATCAAAGTCTTTATTTTGGATTGGTTGTTCTAGAAACAATATAACTTTAGGAGTGCAATGACTTATCTCGAAACCACTGCCCAATTTTACAGTGAAGTTGCCCAAACACCGCAAGTGGGACTATGTTGTGTTCAGAGTTCACCTCTGCAATTACCGGGGTTGAAAATTCCTCAAGCAATGCAGGAAATGAATTATGGTTGTGGTACTACCGTTCATCCTAATGAACTTGTTAACCAACCGACGGTGTTATATGTTGGTGTTGGGGGTGGTTTGGAAGCATTACAATTTGCCTATTTTTCCCGTCGTCCTGGTGCGGTAATTGCTGTAGATCCGGTTGCACAGATGCGAGAAGCTGCTATGCGTAATTTGCAACTAGCTGCACAGGAAAATCCTTGGTTTCACCCCAGTTTTGTGGAGATTCGCGAAGGGGATGCTTTTAATTTACCCGTTGACAATGAAACTGTGGATGTAGTGGCACAAAATTGTCTATTTAATATCTTTGAACCGGAAGATTTAACTCGTGCTTTACAAGAGGGTTATCGAGTACTAAAAACGGGTGGAAGGTTGCAAATGAGTGACCCAATTGCTACTCGTCCTATACCTCCACATTTACAACAAGATGAACGTTTACGTGCTATGTGTTTATCAGGGGCACTTACCTATGAAGAGTATACTAAACAAATAGTAACTGCTGGTTTTGGACAGGTGGAAATTCGTGCCCGTCGTCCCTATCGTCTTTTAGATTGTCATACTTATAAATTAGAATCTCCTTTACTTTTAGAAAGCCTAGATTCTGTTTCTTTTAAAGTAATTATTCCCGAAGATGGAGCTTGTATCTTTACAGGAAAAACGGCAATTTATATGGGAGAAGAAGATTTTTTGGATGATGGTGATGGTCATATTCTGCAAAAGGGAATTCCTGCGGCAGTTTGCGATAAAACGGCTGGGAAATTAGCTCAATCAATGCCACAAAATATAATCACAACTGATTCTACATGGCATTATATAGGAGGTGGTTGTTGTTAAATAATTATATTGTTCTGCTTCCTCAATAAAGGTAAGGTGGGCAGTGCCCACCCAGATAAGTCAACAATTTCAGACTCTATTTGTAAATAATTTCGTGGTGCAAGATGTGAATCAATATTGTTATCAGGAAAGTACAGATGACATTATTTTCACTCACTTTAATTCTTCCTACTTTGTTTCTTGCTTACTCCAACTATGCAAATGATAATTTTAAAGGAGTAGCGATGCTACCGGGTATAGGACTTACGCAACTGGCATATTATTTTGCTCATAGTAAAGGATTTATCGCTTATTTTGGCACTAAAGTGCCCACTACAAACTTAAATTTTACTTTTGTTTGTCACACTTGCGTAAGTCCTATGGTAGTAACACTACTAACTACAAAGTAGCAATTTATTGGACAACTCTCACAATTTTTGCTGGTTCAGTGTCCTCGATTTTTCTTGCGCGAACCCTGATGAAAAATTTCTCAGGCAAGGGATTGGTGCCAGATATAATTGCTGATGCAACAGACTTTCATATACTAGTTGGTATTGGTGCAGCTGTGACGGTTATTATTGCCACATTTATAGGATTTCTCATTTCCACTACTCACGATTTAACAGGTGCTTTGCTTGGTGCCGGAGGAGTATTAATTGATATTTTATTTCCTTACCTTCTCCGAAATTTAAAGATTCATCAATGTAAATAATATTTGATATTTTCAGGAAGTTGTAAACCATGCGAACAAAATCAATTAATCCAGAAGTTACACCATTTAAAAATAAGCTATATTCACCGTTAATTAAACAAAAAATTAAGGTTTTGCAAATAAATCTGGGTAAGCGCTGTAATCTTGCTTGTAACCATTGTCATGTAGAAGCAGGATCAAAACGTACAGAAGAATTATCTCCGGAAGTTTGCCAACAATTGATTGAGTTAATTTACAAATTTCCCCAAATTCAAATTGTTGATTTGACTGGTGGTGCCCCAGAAATGAATTATGGATTTAAGCCATTAGTAGAAACTGCAAGAATAAATGGTAAACAGGTAATAGTTAGGTCAAATTTGACTATTTATTTTGTAGAGGGTTTTGATTATTTACCAGCATATTTTGCTAAACATAAAATTCGGGTGGTTGCTTCCCTTCCTTGCTATTTAGCAGATAATGTCGATAAAATGCGCGGTTCTGGAGTATTTGATGCTTCGATAAAAGCACTACAATGGTTAAATAAATTAGGTTATGGTCAAGAGTCGGATTTAATTTTAGATTTGGTTTATAACCCCCAGTTACCTAAAAGTGAGAATTTTTTCCTCGCACCCGACCAAGTAAAATTAGAACAAGATTACAAAAGGTTTCTGCAAGATAAGTTTGGTATTATTTTCAATAATTTATTTACCATCACTAACTTGCCCGTTGGTCGGACTAAAATGTATTTAGAACGTCAAAAATTATATGCTCCCTATTTACATTTTTTGGAGTCAAATTTTAATCCAGGTACACTGGGACATTTAATGTGTCGAGATGAACTATCTATAGATTATCTCGGTAATGTCTATGATTGTGACTTTAACCAGATGATGAATTTACCTGCAAAAACTTCTGATGATGAAATCCTTACAGTTAGCAAGTTGTTAGCAAATGGGAGTTTAGACGTAATTTCAGAAGTACAAACCGCTGCTTATTGTTACGGTTGCACTGCTGGTAGCGGTTCCAGTTGTGGTGGTGCTTTGGTTTAGGTTTGTCATTTCTCATTGGTAAGGATTTCAGGGTAATTTATGTTTTTTGATATGGTTATGTTTATTTCCGCTGACTTACTTACTTTGTTACCAAAACTGTTACGAGATGTCATACATTTTAAATTTAGTCTATGATGTAAATAGTTAAGTCTCCTCACACCACACTAAAAACCGTGGGTTTTACAATTCCACGGTTTTTTTCTCAGAATTCAGATTGCTATTAATTACCAAAGTTTTGTTAAAAAAAATTTTATGAGTGCAATTTTATAAATTTATGGTTATGATTATATATAGTTAAGCTCCTCACACCACACTAAAAGCCGTGAAACTATGTCTTTCACGGTTTTTTTCTGTTTTTGTTACCCCCCTACCCTCACCTGAACCTCCGTGGTTTGGGAAGCAGAATTTTATAGTGACATTAATATCAATAAAGCATGACATTAATGTTGTCAGGAAATCAGCATAAAAAAAATCGCAGGGTAACCCAACGAATACTCTCATTATAGCAAAAAATCTACTGCTGTAAACCTTTAATTTTCATGGCGTCGAAATGAAAATGATTCCCTTTCCTCGTAACATTTTGGCAACTAAAGACCATTTTTATAATTTTAATGAAAATTTATAATCAAAGTCGGGAATCAATATGAGATTTTTTTCCCATTTTATTTGCGATCGCCACTTCAATAGTGAAACCACTTGGGTTAGGGGTTAGATTTTTATAGTTATATCGATATCAAGAAACAATGACATCCACAATGTCAGGAAATCATCATAAAAAAA
>JASJCY010000179.1 GCA_030065825.1 Nostocaceae cyanobacterium
GCCAGTTGTGAAAAAAACAAGAGCTAAATTTCCCTCCAAGAAACCGATACACAAAGGAGCCGGAGCAAAAATTGAGACACTCAACTTCTCTGTATACAATACGGCTTAGACCTTAACCGAACCGTATTGCACCCACTTCTACCTCACACTGGCGATTGGCTTGGACTTCAACAATTAATAACCGTAAATATTCTAGGGTATTTCTGTATAATAAAAGCCATTCCTGTTCCTTCCGTTCCAGTTCTAACCGCAAGTCTACCAAATCCAGATAGGTTTGCTGAGAAATAGCGATTGCTGCTTGACTCATACCAGACTGAATATTATTTATTACCTGCCAATTCCAGTCCTCTTTGTAACTTTGCCAGTTGTCCTGGTGCAAATCGTTGGTGTTGGTAATTTTGGTCGATACTGGTGTAAATTACTTCTACATCTGCCTGCAAATCCTCAGCCAAACGCATTTTTTGTTCTTCTTGCTGCACAATGGTGTTAACTTGCTCCTGAAGAATTTGCTGTCCCCTCGGTAGAATCTGCCCAAATTATGAACGAAATAACCCAGAATTTGGGACTGCATAGTCCTAGTATTACTCTTTATGCTTTCCATCTGCGAAACAGCGTCAACCAGGGGGAAGAACCGACTGTCGCAGAAGCACCACAGTTATGGGAACAGTTAGTTGATTTGGGTAATAAACTCCACATTGCAGAATTACAAAATCTGCAACAACAACTGATTTGTTACCAAGACAATAAGTATTTTCCACAAGCAGAAGATAGTCTTGGGGTTGAGTATAGCACTCTACTGCGTAATCAAGAACAAAGTTTAAACTTTCGGTTAACTTCTCAAACTGGCGGGTTAGAACTTCAGGGTTTACTTGACCCTTTTCGCTTACATGATACCTATGCAATCGATTTAACTCTGTATTCTAAAGATACGTTTACTCTACCTCAATTAAGTAATCTAAATTTCCATGATCTGCTACTACCTCCACAAATCCAAGCTTCTCTGGGACAAACAATATTGCTTTTTGGTCAACCAATAGAACCGCAAGAAGATTATCAATATTTGGCTGATGCGTGTGTTGACCAAATACTATCAAAAATAAATTCAACCGAGTTAATTGGTAGAGGTTATCTATTAGGAAATCCCATTTTTGAATATGAAAGCTCCCACACAGACCCTGCTCAAAAACTGCATATTTTAGTTTGGTTTAAATGCCAAAATATGAACTCAGACCACATGGATAAAGCAGCCGAGAATCTACTATATCTCTTGTGGTGTCGTCATAAAATTCAGTATGTTTATTATCAATCCCGGTGGTGCAATGCAAGAGCCAAAAAACTTTACGGCAAATTGCAAGATTACGAACGAAGCTTTCATCAAATTTCTCAAGCTGTAAATCAGCAATCGCGGTTAAAGCAGTTGCAGGTAAAAGTATGGCAAACAGACTTAGAGTATGCTCGCTACCTGAGGGAACTGTTAAACCACGAACATACCATAGATGACAATGAAAAAAATTACAGGACTAAACTCAAAAAACTGGAGTCGCTACCAGAAACCAACTTACCTTTATGGCAACAGTTTTTACACTATATCCGTAACAAATTGGAACAACAAATTCAAACAGACTCGCGCTTCTTAGAACGGGGACGCGATCATTTGCAACATTTAAAAGCCCTAGTCCAGGAAAGTATTGCTACTGCACCACGTGAAGGAGAATCCACTAGGTTTGGCGATCGCTCATGGGAGCAACCTTCTGTCACAAGTTTCCCTAAAAATTTACACTATCATGAGTATGTAGCTGTAAAAAATAATATGCCTGGAATTCCTGATGATATGTATCCTCGACTGTGCAGAGCTTTATCGAATTGCGATCAGTTTAGGACTAACGATCGACTAATTGATTTTTTTGATTCAAACGACCTGCTCAAACCATGGTGTGATGCTTTGCCAGAGACTGGTAATCGGGATGAACGAGCAGAGAGAGTAATTGCTTACTTAGTCGAACAATATCGCAACGATACCAAAGAGAACCTGTTATTAATACTGCTGCGTTTATTAAAGAACCGAATAGATCCAGTAAAGCCGTTGTATCAAACCTTATCTGAACTAATACAAAAACTTGAACCTATACTTGCATATAAGTCCAACAGTAATTATACAAATAATGATGATTTGCATAAAGCAGAAGCTAACCCAAAAGGTGAGCCGATGCCTTACATTGCAGGAGATGAGAAACTGCTGAATTGTGCTCATGCGGTGGCTCGTGTGAGTGTGCCTAAAATTGTCAACGGGAGCATGAAAAAAATTCCCACAGGTACAGGATGGCTAGTGACTCCCGAACTTGCTTTAACTTGCTGGCACGTAATTGAAGCCAGAAGTTTCAGAGATGCTGACATTCGTCTATCTGACCTCCAGAAGCAAATTGCCAATAGCGTCTTCACCTTTGACTATACTCAAGGCGGTGAGGGACTGGAATATGGGATAATGGAACTGGAATATGAAAATAGAGATTTAGACTATGCTTTGCTACGTTTGCGCGATCGCCAAGATTATCCACTGCAAAAACGGGGATTTTTGAAATTAGATGCAGATATACCCCTGACACTGCAAACGCAACTATACGTCATTCAGCATCCTAAAGGACAGCCACAGCAACGTTCGGCTGGATTTTTTAAGTCTGCATTGGATGTCAATATTTTTCATAATGCACCCACCGAGGAGGGAACCTCTGGCGCACCAGTACTGAATGTAACTAATTGGGGTGTGGTAAGTAAGTCGGCGGGAAAAAACCAAACTATGTAAAGATAAGTAAATACGGAAAATGCATCTACCGAGGTAATTTAAGATATGGGCGCTCGTTTAAGGGTGTTTCTGACTCGTGAGCAAGACCGAACCCTATTAAACCTTAGAACTGCGGACACACCACAGAAAGTAAAAGACCGAGCAGAGGTAATCAGGTTAAACGCACATGGTTGGTATGTCGAGAAAATAGCGGCTCACTTTAACTGGAGTCCACAAACAGTAAGGAATGTTTTACACAAATGGCAAAAACTTGGTCTAGAAGGGCTTTGGGATAAACCGGGTCGAGGGGGCAAAACGAAATACACCGAAGAAGATATAGTATTTTTGGCTATATTGCCTCAAAAAAGAACCACGGACATACAACAGTCTTCAACTAGCGCAAAAACTTTATTGCGATAAGCCTTCGGCATAGCTTCGCTTACCGCCATATTAAACTGAGTCCCGATAGATTAAGACGGGTACTCAAAAAAAGGGGGTGATTTGGAAACGAACTAGAAAGAGTCATAAAGGAAAACAAGACCCTGTAATACGGGAAAAAAAGCAAGCAGACTTAGATATGCTGGAATTAGCTGCTGCTGCCGGAGAAATAGACCTAAAGTATTTAGACGAATCAGGTTTTTGTGCATGGAGCGAGCCTGGTTACACCTATTACCAGCGAGGTGAGCAAAAACGTCTGGAACAAACTCAGCGTCGCGGTCGAAGATTGAGTATTATCGGATTTTTTCAACCTTTAATCAGCTTTATTTACGGTCTGGTTATCGGAGGTGTTGACAGAAAATCTTATATCCACATGATGGAGCAAGAAGCATCTGATGCCCAAAAGATGGGGCGCATCAGAGTAATAGTGCAGGACAACGGTCCAATACATCGATGTAAACAAGTACAGCAGTTATGGTCAAAATGGGAACAGATGGGTTTGTACATCTTCTTTTTGCCCAAATATTGCTCTGAAATGAACCCGATTGAATTGGAATGGCAACACCTTAAAAAGGATGAACTGGCAGGAAAAATGTTTGAAGACGAGTTAGAACTTGCCTATGCCGTAATTGATGGTGTTCAAGCCAGAGGGGAAAAAGTAAAACATAGTACACAACGTGTTAAATTTAACTCCAATAGCTCTGGTTAAGTTTTCGTTACATACTTATAAATTTTCCCGCCGACTTACTTAGACTCATTTATATATTGGCAAACAAATAATACTTTTCAAATACTGAGGTTAAAGATAGCGCATAATTGTAACAAGCAAAAACATTTTAAGGGTGACACAATCCCTGCAACTCATGCCGTGGACGGTGTTGCTTTGGCGTGTAGCACTTTTATCTGGTACGACATGATTGACCGTCACTACATGGGGTGGAAAGGCAATGTAACCATAACACCCGCACCCTTCACCGTGATTCGCCGCCCTCCCGTATCGCGTCGTCAACTTCACCTCATGGCTCCCGCAAAAGGTGGAGTGAGGAGAAACTACGGCGGCACTGTGACGCGACATGGATTCAGAAAAGGTGACTACGTTGAAGCCACTAAAGGCAACAAAACCTATTTTGGTTGGGTGAGTGGCGACACCCAAAAACAAGTCTCTGTCTCTGACCAAAACTGGAAGCGGCTAGGTCAATTCAGTAAAAACAAAGTCCAGTTGGGAAAGCGTTGCACGGGATTAATCGTGCTGCCAACTCGGAGATTGTCAAACTTAATGGCATCGAGCCATCAAGTTTGACCCACTATCCCTCCCCGACCTGCTTCGCTGTAGCTTGCTTCCCGCAGGGTGGTCGGGGTATCTCGTGGAAAGAAGATGATTCCGGGTTGAAAGAACCGTGAGAGGAGAAATGAAGGTAATCCACCTCCTGTAGGTCTTCTCCAAACTTAATACCGCTATTTTTAAAAAGCCTAAAATCATGAGTTTTCCCTTTACCATGAGCTAGACAGATGATTATGTGACTTTTTTGCTCAATAACAAAAGAGTGTCTTTAAAGTATGTTATTTCTGCTTTCCACGCTCCTAACTTGTTTTGTTTCTTTTTGGGTCTTTCAATTTGGCTTTCCATCACATCCATGACGATAATTTCTTCATTGGGCGATGTTTTCCATAACTGTCAGGGTAAAGTCACAAGACGTAATCCTTCTTCTAGAATCAAAGCTTTAGCAGCAATGCAGCATAATGCTTGGATCAAAGAGGGCAAACAGCCGATGGATATGCGCCTATTAAAAGCGATTGTTTGATTAATCAACACAGTTGTCGGCTGTGTTCATCTTATGTAAGTAAGTCAGCACGATTCGATATTTTAAGCGTTCGGGTAGCGGCTACGCACAGGAGCATCACACCCACCAACTACTTTTGACCATACCCTTCCTTAGACGATATGTAATCGACTTATCCATTGCGATCGCTCATCTTTGTTAAACACAAATAACCATGCCAAAATCAAGTACATCAGTGCAGTTATGCCCACCTCAGCAGCTAAACCAAACCATCCCCAAGGAGTATGGCTTTTTGCCACCCACCAGATTACAACACCATAAGGGCATCCAAGAGCTAGGGGTTTAGCGACTGCGAAGAAAAGCTGTTTCAAAGGTGTACCAAAAACCTGTCGTAATAATAAAGGTAACCACCAAATTTGAATGGTGATGAATGCGACAAAAGTACCTAAAAGTGGTCCAATCATCCCCAATAGGTGGGTACTAATCAGACTAACAAACAAATTAACTCCCGTGGAAATCATTGCAGGTAGCACCAACTTTTGTACATTTCCAGTGCCACTAAAACACCAACCCCAGAGTGATAAGATTCCTAGTAAAAATCCATTACAAGCAGCAAGTATGCTCACACCATTACCACCAAAACGATCAATTCCTACCCATAAATTCACAAAATAAGAATTATAAACCGTAATTGCCAACATAAAAGCCAGTCCCATCACAGCTACTAACCGTGTCAGTTCAATCAGACGGGCATTAAATTTGTCTTGTTCTCCTTGAGCATGTAGTTCGGCAAGGGCAGCCCAAGTTGCATTTCCAATACTCTGTGTTTGCAATTGTGCCAACACTGCTAGACGTTGAGTGACAAAGAATGGCACTACTGCTGCCGGATTCAAACTGTAAGAAATAATAATATTATCGGTGAACAAACTCAGCTGACCTGAAAGATTAAGAGCTAATGTAGGTAAATTTAACTGCCATAGTTGTTTTTTTATGTTTGCATGGGATTTATTCTCAAGCACTGCTGCAAATACATCTGGATAACGACGTAACCCATCCCAGCACATTAACAATTGAAAGGAAATATTACCTAGTAACACAGCCAAGTATTGTCCGGGAATACCAAATCCAATCCGTGCCAAAAATAGTGTCACGGCAGTGATTAGTAAGCTTTGAAACATGAGCAAAGTGTTAGCGAAATAGCTGCGTTGGCTAGCATCCGCTAAGAGACGAAATGGGGCTAAGGGTATTAAAAATATAGCTAAGAATCCTAACCAATAACCCTTTTGCAATTCGCCTATCAATGTTTCTGGAACTGGCACTAAATCGGTGATAAACAATCCCAAGCCAACCCCTACCAGTGCCATCACAGCCATAATTTGTAGGTAAGCTCTGATACCAACTGCCAATGTCAAACGGATTTGTTGGCGATCGCCAATCCCAACAGCCTTTGCCAGTAAAGCCATTAAAGAGCCACCTATGCCCAACTCTAGTAATAAGAGATAATTAGCCCAGTCACTAGCAGCACGAAAAGCTCCATAGCGATTATCACCCAGCCAATTCAGCAGCAAGGGTGTACTGAACAAACCTACGAGCAGCATAATTATTTGCAATAGAATTCCAGTAAAAAAGTTACTTACTGCCCGTCTCGTTCTATACATCTTGCTAGTATTATCTCCATTAAAAATATGAGGCTAGTCAGGAGGGACAATAATTAAAGTAATGTAGTCATTTTTGCATTCGCTATTGTTTTACCAATTTTCGATTTTCACTCTAATCATTTGGAAATGATTTGGTAACATTTGGTTTGCGGGCAATTAAAAGTATATTGTCAGCATAATCAAGACCCAGAATACGAGTAATGATATATTTCCCTACCAAGTCTGAAATTTGCTGCATCCAGGTTTTATGTTTGGGTTCAAAGACTACTCTGTATCCATCAACTTGCAATCCCATACAAGTTAAGTATGCCCATAAATCAGGTAAATTATAACAATGAACGTGGGTCATATCTGATGATAAAGGACTTCTAATACAGCGTCCATTAGGAGTTTGAATGATAATGATACCATTTGATTCTAATAAATTAATCAGTTGATGAATAAGAGCTAAACTGTCTGGTAGTTGCAAGTGTTCGATAACATCTAGGCATAGAATAGCCTCATATTTATTGCTAATTTCTTCTATAGTTTCATAGGTATATTTAAATTCTGCTCCTATATCTTGTGTATGATACTTTCCGGAATAACCTAATTCCTGAAATTTGAGCATTAGCCTTAAATCACCTGCTCCGACATCAAGAACTGTGTTACATGTTTTGATGTGGTTAAAAATTAATTTTTCAACTTCAGATAAAGCTCCCGAATTCCACCACTTAAGCAGATTAAATTTTGGTAATTCTAATTTCAGTAATTCTTTTCTTTTCCAGTAATTTAAATAGATTAAATGTTGATTCATGATATTATATTTGCACTATGTTTTTGTATACTTGCTGTGTTTGTTTAGCTGTAATTTGCCATTTAAATTCTGGTGCGCGTTTTTTTGCTTTTTCCAGTAAATTTAAATAGTAATCTTTATGACCTTGAAGTTGTTGTAATAACATTGCTAATTCGTGGGTTTTAGAGATAGAAAAAAGCTCTCCACCATCACCTAAAACTTCCGGTAAACAACTAGCTTTTGCTGCTAAAACAGGACAGCCAACAGCCATTGCTTCACATAATTGTAAACCAAACCCTTCATATTCACTTGGATAAACAAAACATAATGCCTCCGCGTAAAGTGCTGGTAAATCAGCATCTTCTACCCAACCAAGTAATTGGAGATTGTCTGCGATTCCCAAAGATTTTGCAAGTTGCACCAGCTTAGCACATTCTTCATTTTTGCCACCAGCAATAACCAAATTTACTCCCTCTAAATTTGCTTGTGCAAAAGCAGTAAGTAAGAAGGGAATATTCTTGCGTTTCTCCCATCCACCAACGTAGAAAATATAAGGATGATTGAGCTTATATTTTTCGCGAATCCGCACTCGTTCTGCTTGATTTATAGGCTGGTGAAAATTGTCATCAGCAGCTTCATAAATTACTGTAATTTTATCTTCTGGAATATGCAAATGTTTGATAATATCCCTTTTTGAGTACTCGCTGACAGTAATAATATGCTCTGCCCTATTTCTGGCAATCCAATGATAAACTCTGGTTTGTATATCAGCCATACTCAACTTTTGATACCAAAGTCTATTTTGGGAGTAATAAACTTGGTCAATAGCATCATGTAAAGTCAGCACACAAGGACAAGGACTTGACCAAGGAAGACCAAAGTTGAAAGGAGAATGTAGAATATCTACTTTATCTTTTTCACACTGTTTTGGTAACCAATATTGCTCCCAGTAAATATGACGCATGGAGGGAGAAATACGTATTTTATAACTATCTTTTGGTAATTTTGCCAGATGGTTTTCACATAAGGGTTGATCTGAGTAGAGAAAAAGCTCTACACCTAGTAATGATAATTCTGCCAAAAGATTGATAGTATAACGATTCCATCCCCTGAGGGTGGGAGAACTTAAAAGTCGGGCATTAAAAGCAACTTTCATCATTGTTGATAGTAATTAAATCCGACGTACAGCAAAAAGCAACCCACAACCAGATACATGTGAGGGTAAAGTCTTTAGATGATGAGTTGGTGTTAACTTCTTTGTAATTAAATTTAGCGTACCAGGGCATAAGTTATCATGGTATTCAATTGCTAAGGAATGTATACACTTTAAAGTCTTCTCATTAACTGATTCAAAAATATCTCTTTCTGCACCTTCAATATCAATTTTCATTAGAGAAATTTCTGGAGATTTAAGAATATCAAAAATACCTTCAAGGGGAATTACGTTAACAGATATATTGTTTGATTGAAGAGAATTGTTTTCAGATTGTTTCCGCAGGTGATTATCTAGGGAACGAGAACCATTTGTAACAATTACATCCTGGCGATAGTTATTGCTAACTGCATACTGATGCACAGTCGAGTTTTTTAAGCCAAAGTTAATTATATTGTTAGATAAGCAGTTAAAATTTTCGGGAAAAGGTTCAAAAGCAGCTATCCTGCAATCAGGGCTATTTTGAGAAACTTGAATTGTAAAAAGACCAATATTTGCTCCTATATCTACAACTACATCATTTTTTTGGGGATAATCAAAAAATTTGGGAAAGTAACAGTTTTCAAACCATAATTCTAGAATTGATTCAACCAGTCCTAATTTTGTAGATGGATGAACGATAGTTTTTCCATTCAATAATTTTGCTTGAGCAATTGGATGTGGATCTCGTAAGTAGCGAACCATTTCCCATCCATTAACAAAATTAGTTAATAACCATAAATCCCGTGAAATAGTTTTAATATTCATAATTAATAAAGCATTTGTTGATAAATTTGTTCAATTTTGCCAACAGTTACCTGTGGACTGCAATAGCTTTCAATTAACTGTCTGGCTTGTAGTCGTCTTTCTTGTCGCAAGGATGGATTATTTAATAATTCCACTGTCCGTGCAATTAAACCTTTATCATCCTCGCAAATACCAGCATGAACGCCATCTTTAGCGGGGATACCTTCTACCCCTTCAGATGTTGTTACCACAGGTGTACCTAAGGCAAAAGCTTCCATAATTTTGACTTTCATACCGCTACCTGCAAGAGGTGCGTAAAGTAAAACGTCCATATTAGCAAAGTAGGGTAAAATATCTGCAACGTCTTGATGAATCTCCAAGTCATTGATGTGAGCAAATTCTGCCAGTGCATCTTTAGCAGAACGTCCAACAATCTGGAGTTTTGCATTGGGAACCTGACGCTTAATCTCAGACCATAGTTTGGTTATAAGTCGAACAGCAGCAGAATAAGAAGGTGCCCAATTTAATCCACCAATTAACCCTACAACTGGCTGTTTGTTTATCGGCTTTTTCTCTACAAAAGGATAGAGTGAAAAATCTATTCCTAAGGGAACTGTATGAATATCAGCCTGAGGATTTATCTGACTAATATGTTTATTTAAACGGTCTGATAAGGTAATGATTCTGGGAAAAGCCTTAAGCAGTTTCTGTTCAGCATGATGAGTCAAAAAGCCTCTGAATCGGTTTTCTATTGTATTAGGATAGTCAAATGCCCGATCCAATGAAAATAGGTAATGAACATTGATTAATGTACGTTCTTTATGTTGAAGTCCTAGCCAACCACTCCATAGAACTTCACAATGAAAAATGTCATAAGGTTTGGCGAGTTCAGCATTTAAATCTTGCTGCAATTCTGGACTAAAAACGTAAGAATAAGGACGCTGTATATTTTTGATTTTTGACCTCAAACTTTGTCGTTTGGGGGACAAGTAACAGCGCAAATCACATTCAGATGTTGTGAATAATTTTTGAACTTCAGTAATTTCCTCTGGGGTACTACAAACTGCAAAAACTGTTATCCGATGACCGCGTTCAACTAGACCTTTGATGAGAACATAAAACCACCGCGCTGCAGCACTACCAAATGGTAAAGGTGGTACAGGAATTAGTAGTAGTAGATGCACTGGCTTCATAATTTTTTTTAGTATTATATCTAGCTGATATTGCCAAATAATTTATCTTAAATAGCCTCAGAAATGGGTTTAAATATAAAATTATTGATAAATTCATGATTTTGCCTGGTATTTGATGCTGAATTTTGATGATTTTCACAAGAAAATTCAGAGATAGGTGTCAAAGAAGATTGATACAAAAAATAACCTGTATATCCAAGTCCAGTTATTTGTTCAAAAACATGATCGATAGGTTTATCCTTGATATGTTTTTGTTCAATTTCTACGATCAGAATTGGTTTTTCTCTCAAGATAGTTTCCCTAGCACCGTCAATTACTCGACTTTCGTGTCCTTCGACATCAATTTTAATTAAAGAAACATCCTGGAAATTATAGTCATCTAGTTTGCGTACTGGAACGTCAATGGATATTGTTTCTCCTTCTAATTCTCCGAAAGTAGCTAATCCAGTAGTTAATTTCCCCAATCCACTTACTTGATGAGAATAATCACCATTGCTTGTAGGAACATTTAACGTTAGTGAGCCGTTAAAATCAGATAATGCCACATTATAAATATTTATGTTTCTATGTATTCGATTGTAATTTACTATTGCTTCAGTACACCAAGATTGGGGTTCAAATACTTCTACAATTTGACAAATTTGAGCAAGAGCATAACTGTATATTCCTTCGTTAGCTCCAATGTCAATTGCACGCTTACCATTGCCAACTATTTTATCAAGATATGATAGTTCTTTTTCTAGTCTGTTTCTGATTTTTCGATAATGATACTTAACTGGTAAATTCCAAGAATTTGGTAAGGTATTAATTAATTTTTTTTCTATTTTCATCTTTTTATCTAATAATTATTTTTTATATTTTTCAGTGTCAATTATTTACAATTTCCGTTTTTTGTAAAATCCTCTTCGCCATATCATCCCAAGTATAATTTCGTAATTCTTGTGAAAAATAACTTACTAAGTTGTTATATTTGTACATTCCTTGTCGCCATTGTTGCAATCGTTTAGCCAAATCAACTGCATCTTCTGGATTAGGAATTAATAAATCTTGAAGTTGAGGTGGATAGCGTTCTCCAATCCCAGCGCTAGCGCTCACTAATGCAGGTAAACCACAACAAAGGGCTTCATGCACCCCCAAACCATAAGCTTCGTAACGAGTAGGTGCTACCAAACAATCTGCAGCTCTTAATAAATCCGGCACATCAGAACGAAAACCTAAAAAATGAATGCGGGATGCAATACCATCAACAGCAGCACGGTACTGCCATACAGGTAATTCTGCACCAGCTCCAATTACCACTAAATCTGCATCCCAATCCAAAGACGCACATAACTGCTGCCAAGCGGTAAATAGGGTATCAAATCCTTTACGGCGATCGCCTAAAGCTCCAATAAATACCACCATCGGTTTTTCCTCTGTCCAGCCTAATCGCTGACGCAAAGCAATTTTTTCTTGGGGATTTGCTGGATAAAATATTTGCGGATCTATGCCATAATAAACCCTGTGTAGCTTTTGCTCTGGGATGGCTAGTTTCTCCATCAAATCTTGTTTGGTTCTATCTGAATTAACGATAATTATCTGTGCAGATTGCAAAGCTTTTCGTTCTGTCTTCAGAAAGAATTGATGAGAAATTGACTGCTTCAACTGATGCACCCATCCAGTTTTATTCTCTGGTTGGTAAGCTGCATGTACGTAATGTACCCAGTTGACATCTCCCCATTGACAATTACCACCATTCACCAGCACCCTGACACCAAACTTTGTCAGACGCTGGGCTTGCAGACATCCTACCCAGTTGAGTAAAGGACTAGCAAGTAAATAAGAATTCCCTGGCTTTGGTACCCTTAAAAATTGCACATTCCCATAAGCTAACAACTCAGGAGCCACCCTATGTGCCCCTAAATATACCTGCTCATCTTGCCTTGCTAAGTAATCAGCTAAGGCAAAATTAGCTCTGTCCATTCCCCCTGTTTTGACAAAATCACCCGTGACTAGCAGATAAGACTTCATAGGGTTAACCATTTTTGAGTATACACAGACACTCCAGACACATAAAAAACTCCGAAATTTACCGTATGTATTTCCCTGACTTTATTAGTATTCCCTGTTTTTTCTCGAAAATATCACCACGGTTAAATTATTTACTTCCTAGATTCCCGACTTCTTAAAAGATCGGTAATCTAGGGAGTAAATTTATGATTTACTTCCTCTTCCCTAATATTATTCACAGCAACAAATAACGTGGCATTCAATAACCAGAATTCCATTCCCCCCTGACTCAAAAATAAGGGATAGTTAAAAGTGACTGCCAATGCACCTATATTGTAGGCAAAAATCAAACCACCCCAAACAGAAAAATCTCCCAATTTCCGATTGATAGCAATTTTCCAAGCAGTTAAACAGGCAAAAAATAGTGCTGCAATATAAGCAATTATTAATGGCACTCCCCCGTCAAACAACCATCCCGTCCATTGAATTTCTACCCACAGTGGCTTGCTCACCAAATAAGTGTTATCACCAAAATAACCATTAATCATTCCCCAACGTCCCAAACCTGCTCCCAAGGGATATTGGGGTAACAAACTTTCAATAGTATTCTGTAAGAAATGACCGCGATTTTCTTGGTAAACTGCTGATGCATCATCGGCAAATAAACTAGAAATTCTTTCCAGTGTTGATGTACCACCTACAGCTACAGCCCAAGAAAAAGAGGCGACAAATAGAGTTGTGACTCCAGAAGTCATCGCTACCAAACGCCCAAATTGACCTGTTCTAGCTAACACTGTTGCCATACAGACCATACAAATAGCAGCAAATACCAAAACAGAACGGATTTGCGATAAATATATACAAAAAATTCCTATGGCTGCACTACTGATACAGGCAATTCGTAAACCTGGGTTTTTGTTTTTAAGTGCAATTCCCACAGCAAACAATAGAGCATACAAACCCGCAGTTGCTGCACCACCAGGAGTATCCGTTAAACCCATTGGTCTGTAGACTTGTTCGCCATTAGCTAAAGTAATTAATAAGTTTTCTCCACCATAAGCGCTATTTTTGATTGCTGTGGAGAGAGATACTTCAAATTGTCCTGGATAATATACCTGTAACAGTCCAAAGGCAGCACTTAGGGTATGAAAACCCCACATCATAAAAATTAAACTCTCAAACCCACGAGGTGTAATTTTTAAACTTTTTACCCAGAATAATGGACCGAGGATGGCAAGATACATGGCGTATTGAGCTGCCCCTGCCATCATAGAATTAATATGAGGGTGGATACAAAACTGTAACAGCATAATTGCCAGTATCCAAATTGCTGAGGTACTAGCGGGGTGTTTGGCTCCTTTTTGAGGGAGAAATAGGAGCAGAAATAAACTCAGGGCAAAGGATGCAATTCGCATCGGCACCCGGAGGATGCTGAATTGAGGGAACAGCAATAATATTTGCAGGCTAAATTGGAGCAGAATAAAAGTATGTGCCCATGTCCAGTCTAATTGTGCCCTCAAGCGGGCAAAATAGGGTAAATCCTGCGTTGTTTTTAGAGTCATTTACCTTACTGAAGCTTACTGAAAAAAAATCCCTTGGGCATTTCAGATTTTAGATTTGAGAACTTTCCATCCAGGTTCTTGAAAAAGTTCAATGGCACGGTTTGGCTGTAAGGTGGCAAGAAAACTTATTGGTTGCCATTTTGTCTCTGTAATCTTGGCATTGGGAGCTAACAAAGATGGCTTCCAAAATTCTCGATGGATTCTCAAGATGCTATATCCCATTTCTTCAAAATAACTACTTACAGGAGTGGGATAATCACCATGTTCTTCAAAAACACAATCACGAATTCTCTGTTGTTTTAATAATTTTTTTGCCCCTTTGAGTACATGGAGTTCGTGACCTTCTACATCTAGTTTCAAAACACCAATTTTTTGGGGATATGGAAACAATTCATCTAAAGGATATGCCTCGATAATTATATTTTTCAAATAACTTGAATTTGGCTCATTTATCGCTTTATCGCTACTAGCAACAGCAGCAATACCGCGATTAGTTTGAAAATCTTCTGGAATCTTTAATGTTACCTTGGTCTGTTCCTCAGAAATAGCAATATTTTGAATAATCAATTTTGTGTTAGTTACTTGTTTTTGCCATTGTTCAACATTATGTTTTAACTCAGCAAATATTTCTGGATGAGCTTCAAACCCCCACACACACCCACCAGGTATGGAATTAATACGAGCAGCTAAAACAGCAGTCATATAACCAATATTGGCTCCCACATCCACCGCTACCTCTCCTGGTTCGGCTAAACGCCAAAGGGTTTCTGTCACCGGTAAATCAATCACTCCCAGGGTAGAAACAATTAGTCCGTGTTCCTCCCGGGGACGAACTCTAATTTGCATACCCCAAGGTAGCTTTTGATCGATAAATTCAGCAGTTGAGGGAGAACGAAATGGTAAAATTCGCCGCAGAGCAAGTCTCGGTTGATAAAAATATTCCGGCTTCAAAGCTGTAGCAAGCTTCATAACATCAGACTCCCATTCAACAGCAGTTGGCTGCACCTTATGGTTTCATTCCAACACAAAGGATATTGTCACTAAATGCCCGTCCGTGAAAACCCAGTTTTTTTGACCAGTGCCACGGTGTAAAAGGCATCCGTCCACAATTACTGTAGTGTATTTGAATATCAGTCAGTTTGCATTCAGTAGCAATACGGATTAGGTCAATTTCTAGTAAAGCTGTGATATGTGCTGGATAAAGTCCAGGGGCTTCTTGAAAAGCATTAAACTGATTTTTGAATACAAATGTTAATTTACTGAGTAAAGTTAATTGATTAGGTGTAGTCACAATAACTAATCCCCCCGGCTTTGTTAACCTAACTAGTTCTCGCATAAAAGCCCGTGGATTTTCCAAATGTTCGATAACCTCAACCCCACACACCACATCAGCAAAACCATCTGGTAAAGGTGTTTTACCCGTATCCACGTCTAGGGGAATGAATTCTGTCTCAGGTGACAAGCCATCATAGCGCACAGCATCCACACCAATATAGCGGTGGAAGCGATCGCTCACAAAAGACCACAAGTTACCATTACCACAACCCACATCTATCAATACACCACCTCCAGGATGGCGTTGTGCTATGGTTTTGGCTACCATTTGGTAAACTGGGTCACTACTGCTACCATGGCTTTGTCGGGCACGAATTTCCACATCTGTGGGTGCTGTTTGTCTATTGTTAAGAGATAAAATCATGCAACGACCTTGTGTTCAACAAATGGAGAAATCAGATTGTAAAGTTGAGTTATTTGTTTGAGGGGATTGCAGAGATACTCAGCACGCGATCGCCCCCCCTGTGCCAGAGTTGCTCTCTCATCGGGGTTGGCAATAATCGTTTCCAAAATATTACTTAGGCTTGCGGTATCATTCGCCGCTACCATCCGTCCACAAGATTCATCAACAATTTCCACTGCTCCTCCGATTGCAGTGGTTAGTACAGGTAAACCTGCATATAGGGCTTCAATAAAAGCGATACCAAACGGTTCTGGGGCTGTATTCGGTTGACAGTGAATGTCAGCGGCAGCCAACAAGTGTGGCACATCAGTCCTTTGCCCCAAAAAACACACGCGATCGCTGATACCTAGTTCAGTGGCTTGGGTCTGGAGTGCTTGCAAGTATTCAACCTCGTGAGAGCGTTGTGCCCCTCCAGCTATCCAGCATATCCAATTTGGTACATCACGCAACCGTGATAATGCTGATAATAAAACTGTTTGCCCTTTCCATTCCTCTAGACGGGATGCCTGGATAATAACTACCGCATCGTCGGGGGTATTTAGCTCGGCACGTACAGCCCTGCGAATTGAGCCATGGGCATCGTCAATCTCTGGAGGAGATACGGGTAGGTAAAGGGTATGACTGGGAATTTGGGGATAAAGTTTTGATACAGCATTTTGAGTGTAATTACTGTTGGTAATTACCAGATTGGGTAATATCTGCTTAGCCCACTTTTCTAACCAATGTCTACCATTAGGTGTGTCGTGACACCAAAATATCAATGGCATAGAATTAGCTTTAACTACCGATCCAAAAATTGCCTCAGACCAGCAAGCATGACAAATGACAACATCAAATTGCTCTTGCTTGAATAATTTTTGCAGTTGCAGACGTGCTTTCCAAATTGTCCACGGACGACTCACCCGGACGTTACCTAGCATATTTACCCTTATACCTACATTCCGCAATTCAGATGCTAATCTACCTTCAAAGCATAAAGCAAAATGATGTTTCATTTGCGGACATAGATTCTGTTGTTTTGCTAGGGTCACTAATAAAGTTTCTATACCTCCAAACAAATTTCCAGCGTAAATATGCAATATTTTCATAGATTGGCTCTTTCGGGAATTAGTATGTAATCACTTTCCTTACTGACAGCTTGTTCATAGATTTGAAAACTGCGTTCAGCCATCGCTTTATCGTTAAAATATTCAGCACGTTTGCGACTGGCTGTTGCTAGTCGTTGACGTAAACCAGGTTCACAAAGCAAACGTTTTGCTTCTCTGGCTAAAGCGTCTGAATGGTTAATCGGTACTGTTAAACCTTCTATATTGTTTCGGCTTACCCAAGATACGCCACTACAAGGAATATTGGCATTAATTACCGGACAACCACTAGCCATGGCTTCCACCTGAACCAATCCAAATCCCTCACTCCGGACATTGGAAGGAAACCAGAGGGATGTTACAGCATGATATGCACCTACAAGCTCATTTTGACTAACTCTACCCAACCAGACAATCCGATCCTCTACTCCTAGTTCTTTAGCCTGATTTTTTAACTGTTCTTCTAAAGGTCCAACCCCAATCATAATTAACTTTCCAGGTACTTTCTTTAAGGCAGCGATCGCTACATGAAAAGCCTTATAATAAACTAGTCTACCTACCCCTAACCAAAGAATTTCTCCATGTTGTTCTTTTAAGCTGCGACTGTAAGCCATTGCTTCTGGTGATGGATTCATATAGCTAGAACAGTCTAATCCAAGAGGTAAATCACTTACTTTATTTTTGTATGTCCGTAAAAATTTTGACCCAGTAAGATACTGTGAACTAGTTGTCAAAATACGGTTAGCTTGGCTATAAACCAGATATTCAAAGGGTCTTAGTGCATACTTCAAGATTCGTTGCTTAATAATGTCACTGTGATGGGTAATTACTAGAGGTACTCGCATCGGTAACATCGCCAAAGCTGTGAGCATCGTCGGGTTAGGAGTATGAAGATGCACTAAAGTATTAGGTTGCTGAACTAATTTAAAAAGCGTACTAGGAAGTTGTGGACAAATATCAAATCTTGCCAATGAAAAAATACGACCAAGACGGGTTACACGAACGTTTTCATCCTTTTCGTAAACTGTCTTGGTGCGTATAGATGGCTGTCCTTTTTCATCAAATCCATTCACGCAAACTACATGAACCTCAGCACCGAAAGCAGCTTGACTTTGAGCTAAGGTTTGAACGTGGGTTTCAATACCTCCTGGGTTGGGAGGATAATATTTAGATAGATGAACAATGCGATAACTTTTATTAAAAAACATGATGGATACTCTATTAAAATTGCTTCTATAACACTTTTCAAGACAAGTAAAATGACTTGCTATTATGAGCAGGAGTTAGGCAATTATCACAAAAAAGAGATGGACTTAAGTTTGTAGGAACATGAAGCGATTAATATAACGCTTCTCAATTTGGTAAAATACAACTGCATCGGGAGTATCCATTTTCATTTTCAGCAGATCTATATATCTATTTTTTAGGCAAACGATATGACTGGGTTGCTATCGACAATAATTAGACATCTCTAAAATAGGATGCTCCCACTTATCTTTGTAAATCTTATTTAACTGTTTTTGTATTGCACTCAATTGAAATTTTCTATATCTATATTAAATAGTATGCATAATAAAATGTACTAGAAAATATACTGGTTTTAATTGGAATATACCAGCAAATTATTTAGGATTATGATAAAAAATCTTGTTTGATAATTGAACTCAAACAAGTATTGATAAGGTGAGTTATTTAAACACACAATTCAGTGTTGATACTTAGATGCAACACATTTTACGTGTTTTTTCCAAAAAATATGATTCCTATATTCACATCTTGCACCACATGATTATTGCGAAAATTATCGTCTGTAATCCTTATTATTTCCTAAGGTGGGCAATGCCCACCTTACGCTTATTGAGAAAGTGCAAGATATGTGTATATAACGCGATGTGCAACTTGATCTTGAGTTCCCTCCTTACAAAAGAGGGTTAGGGAGGATAAACAGGCTATTTATTCTAGTTAAGATCCCCCAAACCCCTTAAAAAGGGGGCTTTGAAAAATTTGCACACGGCGTTATACAAATAAGTCTGCGAAAAAATTTATATGTATATAACGAAAATTTAAGAAGTATAATTGGAGTAAAATTTAACACGTTCTGTGGTATATTTTCCTCGCTCTCCCCTGGTTTGAATACCATTAATTACGACATAGGCAAGGTCTAACTCATCGTCAAACACTTGTCCTGATAATTCATCTTTTTTGAGGCACTGCCACTCCAACTCAATTGGATTCATTTCGGAGCAATATTTGGGCAGAAAGGAACGGACATCATCTAATTAACTAGACACATGTTTTTGTAACAATATATCTTGCCAAATTTTATAATTATGAGTCCAGTTTGATTCTAAAATTGCATAAGCATCAGTAGTGTTCATATCATTTAACTTCACTGATAACTGCGTCCACAAACAACGGTGATCTCTGAGGATTTTCTGACCAAATATCCAAAGTACTAGACGATTCCAATTCAGATCATAAGTGTAGCGATTTTTCATAAACTGAGCAGAATTAGCAGTACTACCCCCAATAGGATTAATACAAGCTGTCAAGAAAGCCTGTTTCTCATTACTGTAAATGGTATAATAAATATTTTTATTTAATTGCTTAATTTGTAGTTGTTTTTCTTTAATATTTTTTTTCGATATATCAGTCAAAAAAGGATTTTTATTACCTCGACTATTGACTGCATACAACATTTTTATTTCTAGTTGATGATTATTTTGTAAATATCGATATTGTTTACCAGATTGCACAATTTCTAAGCCACGATTATTCTGATAATAATTATGATTTTGCTGTTTATATTTTTGGATATCTAGAGATGCTGAAGAAACATATTCCCAGCCATTCAAAGCAACTTTATCTGGAAAATTATAGACAGCTATCTGTACTTTATTTGCTATCAAATAAACTGAAGTAGCAACTATTCCTATCCAGGTAGTTGCTAGTAGTGGTAAGTGCCATCGAGAGAAACTTTGTTTTCCGTAAAGAATAGTTTCTGAGCGATTATATTCTGGAGTCTGAGAAGTTTTTTGTACTGCTTGCTTTGATAAAATATTCTCTATTGGAAGTAGCCAAGCACAAAAACCTGCATAAATGATGGTGGAAGCTGCAAGAAAAATGTCTCCTCCTGTATAACTGTGCCAATAATTAAATATTTCCTGTTTATGAACTACAACAGCCAGCAACGCAACTCGTACGCAACCCGTCAAAAAACCTGTGATAAAGGCACCTATAATTAATCCCGACTTTTGCCAAAAACTTAATGGATATACTATCACCATTAGCAGTAAACTGATTTTAAGCAACCAGACAATCAACAAACCTCCAGTGCAAAAATACAGTACTTCCACTGTACCTGTAGGTAGAAATATCAATGCTCCTTGATAAGT
>JASJCY010000180.1 GCA_030065825.1 Nostocaceae cyanobacterium
ACGTCTACGAGGCTAGTTCCTAACCCCGGCAGGTTGTCTGAATATCCACTTTTGGTTTGCTTTTAGTAACTACCGTGCCATTACAGCTAAAGTGTGCGTATAGCTACTTCTATTAGTATATCATATAGCGTGTTGGCTCACTTACATCCCCACCTTGTAGAAGGATGGGGAATTACGCGAGAAGGTTAAAAAATATTTTGGCGTTGCTGATTACAAGTATGATTTTGCCCCCCAACCCCAAATTATGGGGGAGAAAGATTATTTAAAGTCCCCCAATTTTGGGAGATTTAGGGGCTAACCAAGAACTCTAATCACATTATTCATACTTTGATTCAGCAACGCCAATATTTTTACCTGGTTGACTGACAAAAGTCTTGGAAGTATTGAAATTTCCTAGCCCCTCCACCCAACGCAATCGGTTGCGGTTGTTGGGTTACTCTGCTCAAAGCCGCTTTGCGTCTACATACTACCCCTCCGGGGAAGCAAGCTACAACCCAACCTACATCAAAAAGATTTGTCAGTCAATCAGATATTTTTACATCAATTATTTTATTTATTGGGTGTGAGTTGCAAATACAAACAGGGAATTACTAATAATGCAATTAAGGTAGAGGCACATAAACCAAAGATAATCGCCATACATAAAGGAAACCATACGGGGTCGCTAATTGCTAGGGGAATTAAACCTACAATGGTAGTAATACTAGTAGTTAAAATGGGACGCAATCTGTCAGCGGCACCGTGGGCTGCTGCTTGGCGCACTTTCATGCCGTTTTCCCTATGTTTATTCATGGTTTCTACCATGACAATCGCATCGTTAACTACAATTCCTACTAGGGAAATAATCCCAATCATCGCAGGAAAAGACAGGGGAATTTGTAATAGGGAAAAGCCTCCAAAAGTGCCAATAAAGGCAAAGGGAATGGAAAGCATAATAATGAAAGGCTGGGTAAAAGAACCAAATTGTAACACCAAGACGGAGAAAACTAAGAAAATGGCAACATAAGACATTTGAATTGCTGAACCAAAGGTTTCGCTTTGGGTTTCAGCTTCACCAGCAAATTTATAATCATAACCAGGAGACCATTTTTTCTTCATCTGTTCTAATTTTGGTTTTAAATCTGCCAAAATTTCCCCAGTGGTGCGTCCTTTGGCTTTAGAATAGACTGTAACGCTACGTTCTGTACCTGTGTGGGTAATTGACAAGGGAGCTAAACTTTCTTCCATATCCAGGACAGAAGCTGCAGAAATTGCTCCTTGCTGTGAAGAGAATAACTGAATCATCCCTAATTCATCGGGACGAGTCGGACCACCCACAGAACCTTGACGGGATGGAAAAGCAGTACTCAAACGAATTTCTAAGTCCTCTTCTCCCCCACCAATGGGATAATCACCGATATCGTTATCAGTCATGATGTAGCGTCCCTGTAATGCTAAATCATCTTGACTTATGCCATAAAAGTCCATAGCTTCCCTACGGGGTTGGAGTTTGACATCGTAGCGCATGTCTCCTAAACCATCACGGACATCTTCTGTTCCTGGGATTTTTCGCAATGCTAATTGGACTTGAAAAGAAATTTCCCGTAGTTTGTTCATGTCGTTCCCTTTTAATTCCACAGCAATGGGATCTCCTCCTTCCCCAGTACCGGGAGTATTAATTACTAGGGATGAACCGGGATAACGACGCAATGCTTGCTGAAGTTGTTTACGCAATTCATCCACATATTTATAAGACGGATATTTGCGTTCTTTCTCTCTAGTAAATACTACGGAAAAACCCAGTAAATAGTTATCCTGGTTGGGTTTTATGCCACTTTCGGGGACTAAGCCGCTTTTTTGACCGACTAATTTGGTGACGCTTTCCAAATAGTTTTGATTGCGTAAAATTTCACCCAAATCATCGGCTACTTTTTGAGATTGGGTTAAAGTTGCAGTGGGTGATAATTCTATATTAATGCTGAGGTTACGCTGATCGTCATCGGGAAATAACTTTCCTGGTAACCCAGATACAGCCAAAATAGCACAGATAAATAGAGCGATCGCCCCTGCAATCCAAGCACCAGCGGTGGCTTTGTTACGTACTGTAAAATTGAGACTCCAAAGGGTAAATCGCTGGGAAAACCATTCTGTGAATTTATCGATGCGGGTTTTTTTTGCCCCTCCTTTGACATTACCCAACAGAAAACGAGACAAGGGAACATCTATCAACAGGGCGATCGCATAACTCAATAACAAACAGATAATGGCTGTAATGGGCATTAAGCGCACGAATTTACCCATAGTACCACTAATTGCCATTAGGGGAGCCATGGCTAAAATAGTGGTCATTTGACCGGAAAAAGCAGGTGCAGCATAGGTTTGCACTGTTTTTAATGCGGCTTGGTTAAAGGTTAAACCTTCCACAAATAACCCATCATGCATCCCCTCCATCATCAGGATGAATACATCCACCAACAAACCCAGCGCTAGCACCATCCCATACAAAATCATGCTATTGAGGGTTTGTCCACCTATCCAGAGGATAAAAATTGCCCCTAGAAAGGTTAAGGGAATAGATAAACCTGCAATCAGTGCTTCTCGCCAAGTGAGTGCAATTAACAGAATTAAAAATACACAAATTACCGCTTGGATTACATTACTAATGAGGTTGTTTTGATCCTCTACAATAGTTTCGTCATCCCTAGAGGTGATACGATAATCCATGCTATGGAGCCAAATATTCGGTTCTTTTTTAATAGAATCCAGTTCTTTTAAAGCATTATTAACTACATTAATTGTGTCTGAACCGGGTACTTTTACTATCTCCATACTAACTACGGGTTCGTATTCACCACCCTGCCAACTAATAAAAGCGCGAGTCTTTTCCCGTTCTAAATCCCTTCTCACCCGGGCAACTTCATCTAAGCGTACCACCCTACCTTCAGCACCACCGAGACGGGCTACAGGCAAACTCCGTAAATCTTCTAGGGTACGAAACCGTCCATATAACCTCACCTGTGCCCCGATTTGAGCATTTTCAATTTGATCCCAAGGCATATCCCGGTTTGCAGCTTGAATACGGTTACTGATGGTGGTGGGGGAAATTCCTAAAGCACTGAGGCGACTAGGTATAAGTTGTACATGGACAACTTCTTCCCGTTGTCCAGCTAAATTAATCTCCCGCACACCAGGGACTTTTTCCAGTCTTTCTTGAATATCCTCTGCGGCACGATTCAACACTGCTGGATCTAGTTTGCCGTAAAGAGCTATAGTCAGAATGGGGGCATCTTGAACCGAAATTTGATCGATTTTTGGTTTATCAGCGTCAGAATTAATCTCTGGTTCTGCATCATCTACCTTTTGTCGTAATAGTTGAATTGACTCATTAATATTTGCATTCGCAACAAATTCCACACTAATTTTAGAGACACCATTGAAAGAAGAACTTTCAATTTTCTTGAGTCCTTTGAGGGATTTTAATTCTTTTTCAATTTTGTCTGTAACTTGAGATTCAATGGTTTCTGGATCTGCACCTCCCCAAGTAGTAGTTATCATTGCTTTAGCAATTTGGATATCTGGATCAGCTTCTTTCACCATTGATTGATAAGCCATCCAGCCACCAAAGGTCAGCAAGATAATTAGAAGAATGCCAAATACAGTCTTTAGAAAAAAGAATTTAGCGAATCCAGAAGCCTTCCTGACATCAGGTACATGATGATGTTTACTATCTTCATTATCTTTATATTCTGAAGCTAGAGAATCAGGATTTGATGGCAATAGTTGACTGCTCATATAATTTTCAATTGTGGATAATAAAATTTTATTTGCAGTTTTAGTCTAGGAAAATCTCTGTTTATATAAAATACTAATGATTGCTGATGCTAAAAACCTCACTTCATCCCTAACCCCTCTCCTACCCTCACCACGCCAGTCGCTACAACGGAGGGAACCTCCGCAACGCGCTGGCTCCCTAACCCCTCTCCCAATGGGAGAGGGGAAAATGAGAAGGGAAAATGAGAGGGGAAAAAGGTGAGGTTGGGAAAAATGGTAAATAAATAAGCGAATTTCATATTCTCTCTGTTTATTTGCTTGTTTTGACTGCTTATTTTCCTCCATCAACAACTTCAATAGGTGTACCATTAACTAGGCGATTTCCACCTTCTATAACCACAAATTCTCCCGCATAAATACCACTTTTAATCTCTCGTAAAGACATACCTCTAATTCCCTCTGTTACCTGCCGCTTTTTAACTATTTTTTCCTGTTCATCTACCACAAAAACAAAGGGTTTTTGGTCGCGGTAAACAATTGCATGGGGAGGAACAGCCAAAGCAGAGGGATTTTCTTCCACTGCAATCCACACAGAAACTCGCTCACCATCCCGTAAAGTTTTTACTCCCGTATTTAGGCGAACTCTAACTTCTACTGCACGTTCACCAGGGGTAATAGAAGGACTAACAGAAAATACTTTACCTGTGGCTTTTGCTAAACTAAATAACTGTGATTCACTGATTCCATGAGTAGAAGCTGTACTCATTTGTTGATCCGATACCACATAAGCTTTTTGATTAGTTTTCACTGATACACCATCAAAAGCTGGTAATTTCATCCACACATCATAGACATCGGGTTTAATTAATATAATTGGTACAGACTCAACTACGCTTTGATAATCTCCCGTGATTCTTACCCTCTGTGGTGTCCAATAGTCACCTTCGCGGATATTCAGATGGGCAACAATGCCATCAAAAGGAGCAGTAATTGTGGTATCTTCCAGAGTTACCACTGACCGAGTTTGTCCCGCTTTAGCAGAAGCAATGGTTGCTCTAGTAGAATCTAATTGGGACTGAGCCGATTTTAATTGACCTTCAGCAGATTTAACTTTGCTTTCTGCGGCACTTACTTGAGCCATAGCGGCTTGTACCTTGGCAGATGCATCCTCAGCCTTATTTTGATAAACATCAACATCGCTGGCGGAAATTGCCCCAGATTGGAACAATTCTGAGCGGCGTTTATATTCAGATTGAGCTAATCTATAAGCATCTTTGGCAGATCGTAAATCTGCTTGTGTCCCAATCACATCAGCCTTTGCTTGTTCTAATACAGCCGCAGCTTGAGATACATTTGCTTGTGCAGTTACCCTTTGAGTTTGAGCTTCAGCAGTCCTAGCTTGGGATTGGGCTAAATCAGCTCTTAATCGGCGATCGTCTACCTTTGCTAGTAATTCTCCAGCTTTGACAGAATCACCTTCTCGCAGTTCTCGTCCATTTACCTTTTTAATATATGTAATAGTTCCGGATGTCTCGAATGTTAAGTGTTTACCTTTCGCTGCTCCCACACGACCATTACCAAATACAAACCTTTGTATTAATTGGCTTTTAACCCTAGTTACTTTGACTGGTAAACGGGCAGTTTCTTCAGATTTAATTTCTGATTTAATTTCTGAGAGTTGTTCTGATTGTTTTTCAGATTTAATTTCTGATGTTTGAGGACTATTTTGTAATTGCTTAAAGACTATAGCACCTATTGCGAGAATGAAAATTACACTGAAAATATACTGCCACAAAGGATGTTTTTTGTGAACTGAATTCTCTGGTATTGTGATTACTTCAGTGTCTGTTACTACTTCTGATTCCTGTAGTCTTTCTGCTGGTTGAATATCTCTATCTGTTTCTGTGGATGACTCCGGTGGAGATAAATCATGTTCCTGAAAATTATTCGCTTTCATTGTGATTCCCCGTAGCACCATGGTTTAAGTACTTTTGTCATGCATTTTAAAGCACTTTCCTCACTGGTGTCCCAAGGTGTTAATGTTTCTTGATATGGGAAGATGAAATTTAGATGTGTAATGGCTACTCTTGGCTAGCAATCACACAAGTATTAAGTCGGGGATGATATTATTCTCCCATGACTCCCCAATTCCCAGAAGGAATAAATGCACCCCAGTAATAGAGATGTTGATATTTAGAATTAATTTTCCCCTGCAACATTTCTAATTGTGTTTCCCTTAATGCTTGACTCCGACCTTTTTTATTTAGCAATTTTTTGTAATATAGCTTTTCTCAGTCTGGTGAAGTACAGATGAAATTACTAAAATTATTGTGGGGTAGGCATCCTTGCCTGCCCTTTTGTACTTCAGCAGATTAGGAAGCGCTATAAGCTATCATTAAATCTTTGGTGGCATTATCAGCAACTTTCCACAAACTAATTAGCTGACTTTCGGAACCTGCAATTACTAAAGAGCGACGCTTTAATTTTCTCAATTAAATATTACGTCTATTGTCGGGAAAATATTGTGACTTGTACCTGGATTCAAAACCAGATTTGTTTTAATAATTATTAATTTAGGGGTGCAATGCCTGCACCCAATTTTATGATTTGTATCACGAATAAAGTGAAAAGGTATAAAACAACTTCTAAGCTAAAGATAGGTTAAGTGTTGGCTTCCATACCCATCTAGGATTAAAATCCTAGGCTCATAAACAAAGTCTGATAAATCAGACTGATAAGAATTTTAATGCGTTTTAAAATACTTGGTTTTTGGGTTCCTTGAAATTTATTTCAAGGTAGCTTGCTGGACTAAACTAAATGATGTAATTTGTTATTTTTTAATCCTAGTTTCCACCATTTTTTATTAACCATGCACACTGCTTATTGAATAAAAATCTAAAATTCTGACTCTGGCATAATATAGGATTATTATTTGATTTTTGTTGGCGTAGCCTGCGCTTGCGCTTAAAAATCTCAGTACACTTTCTGTTCCCTGTTAAGAGTTCCCCGTTCCCTACCATCACGAGTAATTTTACAAATCAAACCGGATTCCTATAGCATCTTGAATATTAGCACCCATCAGATTTGCCCCTCTTAAGTCGGCACCTGTAATATTTGCTCCCCCTAAATTTGCATCCCTAAGATTAGTCCATCGCAAATCTGCATAACTCAAATCAGCCCCACTTAAATTAGCCCGTAACAAATATGCACAAGTTAAATGAGCCTTGGTAAGATTGGCTTGAGACAGGTTAGCTTGATAAAAATAAGCACCAATGGCTTCCGCTTCGTAAAGATTAGCCTTACTCAAATTTGCTGCAATCAAATTAACTTCCATGAGGTTAGCAAAACTCAAGTTTGCCCTGATTAACTGCGCTGTACCCAAATCTGCACCTCTGAGATTTGCACCCCTTAAATCAGTTCCAATCAGATTTGCGTGAGCGATCGCAGCTTCTTGTAGATTTGCCCCACTTAAATCTGCTCCGATCAAATTAGCATGATGCAAATCCGCTTGTGTAAGGGTAGCACCCCTCAAATTTGCCAAACTAAAGTTAGCCCCTCTCAATTTAGCTTTATTTAACTTGACTTTTGCTAAATTTGCTCCACTTAAATTTGGTTCAACTTCGGGGTTATTATTTCTCCATTTTGTCCATATGAGGGAACCAGAAGTAAGTAAAGCTAAATGCTCAAAATTGGTCATTTTTTATCTCTTTATACTCCTTTATTTGAAATCTGCTTGTTTACTTACAGTATCTTTTGGATTTCCTACTACTCCTGACGTCCACCCTGAGAACTGATGCGACCTGCTACACTTTCAATAGCAGCCCGTGCACCAGCTGCACCTGCTAGGATATCGCGTTCTTGACCACCTAAGTAAAGTCTGCCAAAACTTCCCACAGCATTTACCGCGAGAATATTAATTGCTGCGGCTTTTTCTGCTTCATTTGCAGCTAATGCAGCATAAGCAGCAGGTTCAACCTCCAATACATATAGAGTTTGTCCCGCTAGCAGTAACTGTCCCTGTCGCGTGCGGTTAATTAACTGTGCTTGATAAGCATCGATATTGCGGATAATTTGGCTAGAAATCAGCCGGGGTTTGAGACACTCATCCTTTTTCACCCCTATGGTTGCTAAAATAGCTTCACCAGCGGCTCTAGTTTCCCCCTGAGAACCGGAATGAATTTCTAATAACCCATAAAGTCTTTCAACTACCTGTACTCCTGGACGCACAGAAGCAGCCTTTAGCGCTACATCGGTAATCCGATTAATTTCAATCCCCGGAGAGATTTCAATCCATAGTGATGTATCCCCAGGTAATGGTAAGAAACCTTGGGCTACTGTTCCTATATATGCTGCGTGTTGAGGTTGCAGACTATCAAGAAATACGAAACTGCGTAGGTCTACTCCCAAAGTTTTCTTCTCCAGTGTTATCTGTTGCAAGATTTAAGCGCAATCCTAAACTACCATAACCTCGGATTTATCCGGAAAATTTGAACCGTTACTTAATAAATGGACAAATCTACCCGAAACTGGATAAAACTACCCATCATCGCCCGACCTTAACGGCTAGTTCGGGACTACAGCTTGGATTCTCACCAAGGTCCTTAACACGAGTCATGTCTGATGTACCGACCTCCACAAGTCGTCCAAGTTGGGATTTCTCCGCGTTCCTTGTAGAGTAATTGCGCTTGGTGCGCTGTTAACGCCTGTTGGTTATAGTACTCATGACGGCGAACCGACTTGAGTCGCTTGTTCAGACGATACCATGATGCCCATACGTGTCTGCGACCAGCCATCACAACCGGGAGAGCGACATGAGTAGGTAAAGCTTCACTAAGCTTCATAGCTCTACGAGCTATTACTAGTCCGGCAGCAGTATCGGAACTCATTCCATACAGTGCCATAAATTTAGTTAATCCAATCAACGAAGAGTAAGCCGGATTAACTTTAATTAATTGAATGCCTCTATTTGTGCATTGCTTTTGAATTAAATCATTAAAGGTTGAATAGGCAAAAAAATTGAGCATACGAGCGTATCGGCGACCTTCTTCTTTCATGCGCTTTTTCTTCGCTGCAAATGAAAGATTTTCGATTACAATCGCGCAGCCATAAAGTTGAGTAATCAAAATTAACTGTTTAATCGCGTCCGCCAATTCAGCTTCAATTTGTCCCGAACGTCGAGAATGTAGGCTTAATTTGATTTGTCCATATGCAACTGGATTTCCATTATAGTCTACGTAACACCATCCAATTACTCCGGGATTTAAATCAACTCCAAGACATCCATATCTTATAGGTTTCGACTGAATGGGAACTTCGGTAACTTCTACGGATACAGCTATATACCAGCGATTATTTTTGTAAAACAATCGCCAAGTTAAAGACTCGCCTTTACCAGCGGGAATAACATTGCCGTTATTACGATTAATAGAGCGCCGCATCAACGCAGCTTCTATGCATTCTTGACCATACGCAAACTCCACATCGCCATAAACATACTTGCCGCCAAATTCCGCTTCCCATTCAACAGGAACTCTAATCTTTAATTGCTTTTTCTTGTAGTCGTACTGGCAAATTTGATTTCCATTGGACTCGCCTTGACTGCCGACAAGAGGAAAGTTGAATTCACTTCCAAAGTTAACTTCTAGAGGAGCGTCAATTAGGCTATCAATCTTGCGTTGTTGAGCTAGTATGTAACGTCCTTTGTGATGAATTTTAAATCTTAACTCATGTTGTAAAGTTTTGAATTCATTACGACGCAAGGGACAACAAGGATAGATTGATTCCTCTAATTGTTTTGACCACTTGGCTACTTGCTCTTGAGCAGAACTAATCTTGCCTTCAAGAGTTTCAATATGAGCCTTACGACATTCTTGAGCAGAACTAATCTTGCCTTCTATATCAATTAGCAACGAGTTAGCTTGACGTTTGTTGTAGCCAAACTTCTGTAACTCTTGGTTTTGCTTTGTTTTAGAAACATCATTAGTAATTAAATCCATCGCACTATTGCGATGTTCTTTCTGCTTTTGAGAATATTTAATTCCAAAAGCGACTAATGATTTGGGTAGTTCAGCAGTGAATGTCTTGATGCTCATTTTTTAACTCTCTCTTATCGACCATATTCAAATTATATCCCCATATCTTCCCATTTTTCAATCATAATTTGCATTTATTTTAAATCATTTTGTACAGATTTGACTATATTATCGACAAGCTTCTGATTCTTGCGACTTCTGGAACCATACAGACGGGCTGAGAATACTGTCACCAGTTCTATCATGTCCCGCACCAACTCAGCCTCGAAAGACTTGTCTTCCTTGGATTTGTTGATAATCACAACTTCGGTTTGAAATTCATCGCACATAGCAAAAATCAACTCTGCTCCAAAGCGAAGCAACCTATCTTTGTGTGTAATAACCAACCGCTCTACTTGATTGGTTAAGATTAGTTTGATTAATTTGTTCAAGCCTTTCTTCTTGTAATTCAAACCACTACCAAGGTCTTGAATTGTTTCGTACTCCCAACCTTTAGCAACACAAAACTGCTCCAAAACTTCTGCTTGTCGTTGTAAGTCATCTTTTTGGTCATGACTAGAAACTCTAGCGTAATTAATTGTCTTACGTTCGTTGTGTACTGGTTTAGCGGTCATCCTAAGTAAATCTGAAACGTAAAACCTGCGATGACCGCTAGGTGTTCTATCTGAACGAATCTTTCCCGCGTCCGCCCATCTTCTAATAGTTTTAACCGAAACTCCTAACTTGGACGCAGCCTCCCCAATACTAACAGTCATATCTTCTGAATTAGTGTCCATATTAACTACCTCTAATTCCTACAGTTAATTATATGGACATTCCGGGAGTTGTGTCGAGATTTGGGGAGATTTTAGCTAACAGTTACAAACCCCTAACTATAGCCAAGCGAGTTGTTTGCATATGGAACCTCTAACTATAGCGAAGCTAGTTGTTTGGATAATGGGTGTGGGCAACCAATTGCTGATGCTGTAGCAAAAACAATGGAATAGAAGGTAATCCCATTCAGTATTTGCTGCGTTTTCTGTTATTTGGTGAAGGGGATACCGCTGTGGTGACTCGTCAAGTCCTCCACAGAACTGAGAAAAGTTGGAGGTTAATTAAATTGGAATTGGTGAATCTACATAAATAGTCGGTTCATTCATTGTAAATTCAATCCCACGATTGACCAATTGTTGAGATATTTTTGTATTTGCTAATTCCAATAAACGCTTGCGCAGTTGAGTAGAATCTTCGCTTGAACCGAGAATAAAGAAAGTAATTCTCGCTCGACTTCCTGGTTGATCATCAAGTTGAAAAAAATTGATCTCTGTACTCCCTGGATCGATACCAAATAGAGCATTAGTACTTTCTTGAATCACTTTGATGACGAATGCTTGCTCGTGTTTTTCCAACAGTCTCACAAAATCTAGATAGAGTAGTACCATTACCTTTTTACCCCTAGTAATGTTCTCAATATCCTTAGTTGCCATAATGGAATTAGGAACAATTAAAAGAGTATTCTTTGCAGCCAAACGAATTTTTGTAGAACGCAAACCAATTGATTCTACTCTACCGTATATATCCTCGCTCTGGATATTAAAGTTGACACGAATATATTCTCCAGGAACATAGGGACGATCTAAATATAATACGATTGTACCTAATAATTGTTCTAAAACTCTTTGGGCAGCAAAAGCAATGGCAATACCACTGATACCCAAGCCAGTTAATAAAGCCATTAGGTTCACATTATTACTTTGAGCAAAAACTACAACAGCAGTAAAGCCTACAATCATATTAAAAATAGTTTCTCCAACTAAGACAAAATCGTCCGCTGACTTACCAAATCTATCAATAATTATAACTCCATAAACCCGCACAAACTGCCTAAATAAACGGGATATTAACCAGGCAATACTAATTGTTAATCCCAGGTAGAGGAAGAACTTTAAAAACTGATATAAATTTTTGTATAGGGAAATTATATTTAAACAAAAATTCCACAGAATTAGTGTACCTGTAACTTTAATTAAATCCCTCAGAGGATGTATTAAATTATCGTAAATATTAATAACCTGTTGAGGAAATAATTGTTTAATAATTAACCTGACCAAAAAAGGTGTATAACGACCCAAAATTAAGGAAAACATTACAAAGATTAAGAATGCTCCTAGCCTCAGTCCTAAGGTAACTAAAAAATTTTGAGTTGCTTCGTCAATTTGAATAACATTATTTAGTATCGATTCTATATCCATTACATTTAATTCTTATAAATTAATAGGTGAAGACACGTTGATTGTTTTTTCTTTTATATTAAAGGCAACGCCATATTCTTTCAATTTATAACTCATATTTTGTCTGGCAATATCTAAAAGCTGTTTACGTAATTCCATAGACATTTCTCCTGAACCTAGTAAAAAGAAAGTAACTTGTGCTTCAACAAGATTTTGTCCTGAATCATCAATTATATCTTTAAAATTTACTTGGGTAATACGGTGATCTAATCCAAAAATATCTTTAGTACTATCTAAAATTACTTGGCGAATTAAAGCTTTTTCCTCTTCAGATATAGCTTTATATAAAGTCAAATACATTAGAGAAATCACCTTTTTAGCATCGGTAAGATTTTCGATGCTTACCTGGGTGAGGACATTATTCGGAATAATAACTAGGCTACCTTTACCAGAAGTCCGAATTTTTGTAGAACGCCAACCAATAGATTCAACTCTACCAAAAGTACGATCAGGTAAGTGCACGTAATCATCAACCACAAAGGGACGATCTAGATAAAGTACAATACCTCCTAACAATTGTTCTAAGGTTTTTTGAGCAGCAAAAGCAACTGCTAAACCTCCAATTCCTAAGCTTGCGAATAACCCAATTAAATTAATTTGGTGTGTTTGAGCGAATAGAAAAATAACAATTAAAATAATAGTGGCATTAGCTAAAAATTTACCAAGAATTAAAATTTCACTGTCTAGTTTCTTTTGGGTTCTCAGGGCTGCATTTAACAAGTATATATCAAAAAATTGTCTGAATATGCGAAAGCCAAGCCAACTGATAGTAATTGCTATTGATAAACCAAGGAGAATTTCCAATAATTTTAACCACTCGTATAAGGGAGTAATTAAAATTATGATGTCAACAATCGCTAAAACAACTACCAAAACTAGCTGATTTTCATAAGGTGCAAATACTTGTTGATAGACTTCTTTGAGTTGTGGAGAAATTAAGCGTTCAATTGCAGAATCAATCAATTTCGGAAGAAAAATACTAGCAATAATTGTAAATATTCCCGCAATACCAACAAAGCTGACAATAATAACTGCCTTAAAACTACTACTAGTTGCTAAACTATTAATCACAAAACTGAGAATTAATTCAGTACCTGTAAAACCCGTACAATAAGAAAACATATTTATTTAACTAGACACAATGTGAAAAAACTATCAATTTATTTTGAAATTATTTAATTTTACTACCCTATAGTCGATAGTTTTAAGTCTTGGTAATGTTCATAAACAGCAATCTTTACACGCACATTATAAGAGAGAGGATTTTGTATCCAAAACTCCTTAATTGGATTATTTGATTCAGCATTAATCTCCAGAGGTTTTCCTGATACACAAGTATAAACCTTGAAGTTATAACCACAAAGAATTGCAACATCCCCTGGTTGGATGGTTATCACTATTTTTGTTGCTGGAGGATTTAGTTTAATTCGTTGCTGAGGTATTTCCGGTAATACAGAAAGACGATATATTTTCAAGGGTTGGAGTGATTGGGGATTTTGCTTATCAGAAGAACTGGAAAACCAAATACTAGCTTGTCGTGGAATTCCAACTAATAATAGCCAAAATAGGGAGAAGAATATTCTGCGGCTAACTTGTACTGAAAAATAAGAGTTTAACACAAAAAACCTCTGAGACACATTTTACAAAAACCTCTCAGTTAACCCATATCAAAGTGAAGAAGAAGTTGTAGCTGTTTTATATACTCCAATTCCTTACCAACACTTCCATATCAATTTTCTCTTGCTTTTGTCTAAGGTTGCGATTTATTTTAAACTTCTTTACTAATTGTCAATTGAAATTAATAATGTTTGCTAATATTTGCAATTAGCTCAACCTCTAACAATTAAAAACCATTATTATGATTAACTATTTCCAGACAACTCTGTATAAAACGCTGCGGTAACTCTGGACATTCTCCCCAATGCAAATGAATGTAAGAAGCGTGCAGATTTCTAAGTAAATTCCATCCTTCATAACCCGTACTTTCCTGAGAATCCCAGCGATAGGTTTGAAACAATGGTTGATTGGGGTTAGATATCAAACTGGAACGATGGAATTCATGTCCGTAAACAGTTATACCTGCATCCAGCAGCAAACTATCTTGTAAAGCCACTGCACGACGATAACCCAAACTTAACCTCTTACCCATAACAGCTGTGCTGGGTAATACTCCTACCATCGACCAAGATTTACCAGTAAAATCAACGATTTGCTTGCATAAATACATCAATCCCCCACACTCAGCAATTGTAGGTATTCCTGTTAATATCCCAGTTTTTACCGCTTCACACGCTGTAAGATTTGCTGCTAGTTCTGGAGCAAAAACTTCCGGGAAACCACCCCCAAAATACATCCCTTGTATGTTCTCTGGTAACCCAGCATCCTCCAAAGGACTCCAAAAAACTAATTCTGCTCCCAATTGTTGTAGCAAATCCAAATTGTCTTGGTAGTAAAAGTTAAAAACGCGATCCCGTGCTACTGCAACCCTGACGCCAGATGGGGAGATGGGGAGATGGGGGAAATGGGAGAGTAGGGGCGGGGTTTCCCCGCCCTCTGGGGTTTCCCCGCCCTCTGGGGTTTCCCCGCCCTCTGGGGTTTCCCCGCCCTCTGGGGTTTCCCCGTCCTCTGGGGTTTCCCCGCCCGGGAGATGGTGAATCCATCCCCATGGGTTGGTTCCCTCCGTTGTTGGCGGAACGCCTACTTGCAGAAGCCACTCCGTGTCTACCCGTAATTCCACCCCCCGTGGCACAGTTTGCTTTGACCTAGGAGTACCCGAAGGGAAAGATGAGAGAGTAGGGGCGGGGTTTCCCCGCCCTCTGGGGTTTCCCCGCCCTCTAGGATTTCCCCGCCCGGGAGATGGGGGTTTTAATAATGGTAATAATTGTTCCCAGTCAAAGCAGGTATCTCCCAGGTGAGCAAGTCTGTCAATTACTGCATCTAGTTGGGGAAGTTCCGTTGTGGGTACTAAACCCAGATGACGATCAGGAATGGTAATGTTATCTTCTCTTCGCAGTACCCCCAAAATTGGAATCTGTAGGGGTTCTAGGGCATTTTGCAGTAGAGAAAGATGGCGATCGCTCCCCACCCGATTTAACACTACTCCAGCAATTTGAATTCGGGGATCGAAACTACAATAACCGTGAGCGATCGCAGCCACAGAACCAGACAAACGACTACAATCAATTACTAGTAATACGGGCAAATTTAATAACTTTGATATATGTGCCGTACTAGCAAAATCACTAATAATTTCTTTGTCTTTTCCTAGGAATGAAATGCCATCAAATAATCCCATTACCCCTTCTACTAGAGTAAAATCAACGTTTTGGGTGTGGCGTTCAAAACATTGCTGCACATAAGACTCTGAAGTGAGGACTGGGTCTAAATTACGACAGCTTTGACCAGTAACATACTGGTGAAACATGGGATCAATATAGTCAGGACCTACTTTGAAAGATTGTACCCGCGCACCCTGGCGACATAAAAACGCCAAAAGGGTGAGCGTAACTGTTGTCTTGCCCACCCCGCTACGTTCTCCGGCAATAACTAATGCCATAAATCAGAAGTTAGGAATTCCAATTTCAATATTAATTTACATATTCGGATTAGTCCACGTCGTTTAAATAAGTTGCACTTATAGTACAAATCTACTCTAGCGCTAGACTTTTTGCCCAGGTAAGAACCTTACAAAGGGCGAAGGGAGTTTTTTTGATAGTACAAATCTACTCTAGCGCTAGACTTTTTGCCCAGGTAAGAACCTTACAAAGGGCGAAGGGAGTTTTTTTGATAGTACAAATCTACTCTAGCGCTAGACTTTTTGCCCAGATAAGAACCTTACAAAGGGCGAAGGGAGTTTTTTTGATAGTACAAATCTACTCTAGCGCTAGACTTTTTGCCCAAGTAAGAACCTTACAAAGGGCGAAGGGAGTTTTTTTGATAGTACAAATCTACTCTAGCGCTAGACTTTTTGCCCAAGTAAGAACCTTACAAAGGGCAAAGAGAGTTTTTTGATAGTACAAGTCTACTCTAGCGCTAGACTTTTTGCCCAGGTAAGAACCTTACAAAGGGCGAAGGGAGTTTTTTGGGGAGTAAAACCCCCTTGCGGGGGGAAGTAGAGGAGTTTCCTTAACTCTTAGCTCCTAATTTGATGATTTGAGCCGTAATCGCAAGACTATCTTCAAATAGTTTCTCATGACCCCAACGCTGTACCTGTTGAGAAAGCAACACTTCTGCCTTTTGTTCCGAAAGGGAACTCACCTGTTGAAACAAACCAGCAGATTGGGCACCACCTTGGGTTTCCATGCGCATACAACCACCAGTTTCCGAGCAAATGAGTGTACCACAGTTTGCTTCGGGATTGCTGGAACTCAAGCGTATAGCAATTAAATCACCAACAATATCTCCCACATCAGCCACAGGAACACCTGCTAATTCAGCTTCTATTGAACGTTGTTCATCGGTGATAAAACCAATACGGGTGATTACATAATCGTCAATTTCTTTATGGTAAGAAACAGGACGCCAGTTTAACCTACTTGCTAACCAACCCAAAAATAGTAATGCTTGTGTCGGGTTGCCTTTTTCGTAATCGATATTAACTTTATCAATTTCGTTGATGGCAGCAAGACGTTGTGGTGCATCATAAGCTTCTGCGGTTAATTCTTGCCATGCTGCCAGACGACGCCAGTTGAGGTCTGCTAAAGGTATACCAGCTTCTACTAATGCTTGCAACGTGAGTACATCTGTGTCCGGTGTATTAAAGTTGCAGGAATCAACGATGACATTGTTACACAATGCTGCCAGACGCTTGAAAAGGCTGTTGGTAGCATCTGGAGTTGCTTTCCACCACAGAAACTTGGGCAAGCCACCAATTAGCAGTGCAGGCACCATACCACCTACACGTTCCAAAGCAGCGGCAGTACCTGTAAGAGTAATATATTCACAGCAGACCAGGGTGCTGGATGCTTGCTTGTGAATGGGACAGTAGGCAGAAACTTGAGCCTTAACCCCTTCATCTTCCCCAGCTACAGGCAATAGGGTAATGATGCGGCAGGGATTACGCAGAGCAATTTCATCAGCGATATTGGCACTAGCAGCTTCTGGAGTGTAGTCAGCAGCATTTTCACTGCCGTGATGTTTAGCAAGTTCTTCCCGCAAACGGGTGAGCATTTCGGGAGTAACCTTTCCGGTTACTTCCATTTTAAAAGCCTTTTGAGCCTCACGTAATGCCGCTATGGTTTGGGGTCCGAGAATACCATCAATTGGACCGTTGTAAAATCCCAACCCAGACAACAAATACTGGGTAGCTTCCGGTTCATATACCACCAAGGTAAATGTTGTAGCTCTGGTAGCCGCAGGAAGTGTACCATCTTCACCACCAATGCCGTAACTCTGCCAAATATTATTGAGTTCCGCTTCAATTTCCGTCAGCGAAACATCCTTGGGAGCTTGCAGGGAAAAAACTGTAGATGTTTGAGTCATAGCAGTGTTTAGTTATGTGCTTAGTTGTTTAGATATGGTCAAAACTGAGAAGTTAGAAATGTGGACACTCTCAGGGCATTTGAGTGCAGGATAGGGCAACGATCAACAGTTCTAACTCTTGGACGCAAGCTTTGTACCTGGACACAAGCTTTGTACCTGGACACAAGCTTTGTACCTGGGCGCAAGCTTTGTACCTGGGCGCAAGCTTTGCGCCCCTACTATTAATTTCCTACAGTCTGCGCCAACGACGACCATCTCGGTTAAGCAATAATTCTGCTTCTAATGGTTCCCAGGTTCCAGCTTCATACTGGGGAATAGTCGCAGGATCTGTAGGGGCTTCCCAAGCACTTAATGCTGGTGTCACCACCTGCCAAGCTGCTTCCACTTCATCTCCCCGAGTAAATAATGTTTGATCCCCCATCATGCAATCGAGGAATAGACGATCATAGGCATCAGAAGTAGCTTGGATACCAAAAGAACCATAAGTAAAGTCCATATCCACAGAACGGGTGCGGAACTCTGCCCCTGGCATTTTCACATCAAACCGCAGGGAAATTCCTTCATTGGGCTGAATCCGCATTGCCAAAATGTTGGCGTTGCGTTGTTGGGCAGCAGATTTAAACATCCGTGAGGGAACTTCGCGGAAGTGGATAGAAATCTCGCTGACTTTTTTGGGCATCCGCTTACCTGTGCGCAGGTAAAAGGGAACTCCTTGCCAGCGCCAGTTATCCACAAGAAACTTCATCGCTACATAGGTAGGAGTTATGGATTGGGGATCTACTCCTGGTTCATTCCGATAGCCCGGTATTGGTTGACCTTTCATCCAGCCAGCACTGTACTGACCCCTTACTGCTGAACACTCCAAATTTTGCACATTTGCTAGACGGGTAGCTTGGAGTACCTTTACTTTCTCTGTGCGGATACTATCAGCATCCATGGCATTGGGTGCCTCCATTGCCGTCAAGCAAAACAATTGCATCAAGTGGTTTTGCAACATATCCCGCAGCGCGCCGGAACTTTCATAGTATCCAGCCCGGTCTTCAACTCCTACGGTTTCAGCTACAGTAATTTGCACGTGGTCAACAAACTGGCGATTCCACAATGGTTCAAATATGGCATTGGCGAAGCGGAACACCAATAGGTTTTGTACCGTCTCTTTACCCAAGTAATGGTCAATCCGGTATACCTGCTGTTCTTTACAATATTTCTGCACTACTACGTTCAGACTCTTAGCGGAAGCCAAGTCCCGACCGAATGGTTTTTCAATTACCAGACGGTGCTTGTAGGGGTCGTCCAGCATTCCCGCACTGCCCAACTGCTTAATTGCTTCGGGAAAGAAGTTGGGAGAAACCGATAGATAGAACATGCGATTTCCCCGAGTTCCCCGCATTTCGTCTAACTTGTTCAATAAAATGTTGAGCTGCTGGTAACTTTGGGGATTGTCAATATTACCAGGACAGTAGAAAAGTCCTTGGCAGAAGTCATTCCAGAGTTCTTCGGAACCTACACCACCGTGGGCTTCTTCCATGCCCTTACGCATTTGTTCGCGGAAGTATTCATGACTCCATTCTCGACGGGCTACGCCGACAACAGTGATTTCTGGTGGTATGCGCCGTTCTTGACGCAATTTGTACAGTGCTGGCACCAGTTTGCGCCAAGTAAGGTCTCCAGAGGCACCAAATATAACTATAATCTGGGGTTCGGGCATCCCTTGCTGTTGCAAACCAACCCGCAGGGGATTTTCTAGCAGACTGACCATAACAATTTCGGATGTTGGATTGTGGATTTTAGATTTAGATGTGGGAAATTTGTTAGTGGTTAGCAGTTAGTTGTTGGTTGTTAGTTTAATTTTCTCCTAACGCCCAACTCTTGACTCCTGTAAAGACGCCACATTTTGGGTCTGTGACAACTCCTAACTCCTCATTCCTAACAATTTTCTCAACAGGCGACAACCAATTGACTTTTTCTTTTCAAGAAGAAATCAAGGATCGGTACTGGTGTTTGCCGAAAGCAGAGGCTCTACTTTTACAGTTTTTGCCGCCAAAGTTGATCAGCAAAATTTCTAGCCGTTAAATAATACTTACCCAAACTTACCCACATTTAGACATTTCTACACTAGGTAGCTTTGACCAGGGGCGTTTGGTGATTAATTCCTGTTTCACCCAGAACTGTCGGCAGCACTCTGTCCACAGGCTAACACCGCTTAACTGACGGCTTTCTTCAGATTGAAGGCTGCGTTTAAATCGCGGTCAAGTTGAAGACCGCAACAGTCACACTTAAACACTCTTTGTTTTAAAGAGAGTTCTTCTTTTTTGTGACCACACCCAGCGCAAGTTTTGGAGCTAGGAAACCATCGGTCAACTACAACCAATTCGGAACCGTACAACTTGCATTTATATTCAAGCTGTCTACGGAATTCATAAAAGCCCATATCTGCAACTGATTTAGCTAGATTATGATTAGCCAGCATTCCGCTTACATTTAAATCCTCAATCCCAATCTTGCTGTGGTTTTTGGCAAGATAGGATGTCAGTTTGTGCAATGTGTCTTTGCGGATATTCGCAATCTTGCAATGCAGTCTGGCTATCTGTATCTGAGCTTTTTTCCAGTTACTAGAACCTTTGATTTTGTGACGATGAAGCCATTGCAGTCTGGAGAGTTTTTTCTCGTATTTGCGATAGCTTTTTGCTCCCATAAACACCTCGCCAGTTGATAGCGTGGCGAGGGTTTTGATTCCCAGGTCAACGCCTACAACCGATA
>JASJCY010000014.1 GCA_030065825.1 Nostocaceae cyanobacterium
GGGGGCATCGCTTTGTTTCGCTTCCCTCTCAGGCACTCAATTAATATAGCGAACCTATTTGGTCTTGTCAACTCTTTTTTTGATTTTTTTTTTGAAAAAGCTCAAATGTTAGTGTGGTAGGGGTTTTGAGCTAAAGTATTTCTCGAAGTTTAGCAGTAATTATTTAAAGTAGTGAGCAATTTTAGTGTTTTACCTCCCTGGCTCGTTATAGATCCTTTGTTGCAAGGTTGGTTACAGGAAGATATTGGACGGGGCGATCGGACTACACAATCTCTACTATCCGAAAATGCAAGGGAAGGACAAGCGGAATGGATCGCCAAAGCACCAGGGATAATTGCTGGTTTACCAATTGCGGGAAGGGTATTTCAGCTTTTGAACGAGAAAGTAAGTTTTGTGGCGATCGCATCTGAAGGAGAATATTGTCAGCAGGGACAAGTAGTAGCGCGGATACAGGGTTCCTTAGATGCATTGTTAACAGGGGAACGGGTGGCGCTAAATTTGGCGATGCGTTTGAGTGGGATTGCTTCCTTGACTCGTGAATATGTAGATCGGATTGCTGATTTATCTGCTAAGTTTGTGGATACGCGCAAAACTACCCCAGGATTGCGAATTTTAGAGAAATACGCGATTCAAGTGGGAGGTGGAGTTAATCACCGCATGGGTTTAGATGATGCAGTCATGATTAAGGATAACCACATTGCAGTGGCGGGAGGAATTGGTGCAGCTATTACACAAATTCGGGCGCGGATACCATATACCCTAACTATAGAAGTAGAAACAGAAAATTTACAACAGGTGCAAGAAGCCTTACAGCACAAGGCGGATATTATTATGTTGGATAATATGTCTGCTGAGATGATGCGGGAGGCAGTGCAGATGATTCGCCTTGCAGATAGTAGTGTGAAAATTGAAGCTTCGGGTAATGTGACCTTGTCAACGATTCGCGCTGTGGCAGAAACAGGAGTAGATTATATTTCTAGCAGTGCTACGATTACCCAGTCAAAGTGGTTGGACTTGAGTATGAAGATGGGAAAATTGAGTCATAGTCCTAATTTTTCCCAAGCTTAACCTAGATCCAGGCTTACTCACTTAAATATGAATATTTTGGGAACAATCAGCCTTTTGCAAACTTCCAATTAAGTAACAATATATCCAAAAATTTCAAAAGTACGCCTGTGGATAAATAATGCAGGAGGGCAGTGTCCTTGCAACCTATCTCCACTCAATTTTCATGGGAATATTTATTTTTATGGTTCCTTTGTATTTCGTATATAGTATATACTTGTATATTTAAATCAACGGAATTAACTTGAATGTATTCTATCTTTAGAAATAGCAGATTCACTAGCAATACAAATTAATTTATAATATGTAGTAAGCTAAAAAACATCTAATTTACATAAACAAAAATCATCACTTTATTGTGAGATGGGCGTCTCACCCCTCCTGAATATCCAATTTAAAGGTGGAACAGCTTAGCAAAAATTAAATAATTAGCAAAAAACTATTGTTAATATTTATTTCATATGGTTGACTTTGAGTCTTTATATATATTGATTGACATCAACTCATAAGAAATTTGTAAATCTACAGGTTGCAAATCATAATTCTGACAATATAACAATCTTCAGAGCATTGCAACATGAACATATAAGAGAAAGTTGTTACTTCCTCTCTTCATAAGACCCGGTCATTAAGGACAGGGACTCATTAAAAAAAATGATACATAAAAATCCGGAACTGCCAGCTAATTGTAGAATAAATTACACAGATAAAACTACCTGTAGTCAAATTACTCCCACAGAAAATATTAACTATGACATCTACATACTCTATAACAATTCCTGGAACTCCTACTATTGAAATTTCTAGAGATGAGTTGCGATCGCTTCTAGGTGAAATAGAAGCACAACTGCATCGCAGTCAAGTTTATCGCCGCGCTTTGGCTAATTTACAAAATCTGTTGGGGGAATCAAGCGAACAAGCCAAGATTTTGTTTAAGGCTGTAAGTAGAGAGGCTATTGGTTTAGCATTTCGGCAATTCGCCCACAAGTCACAAAAAGCAGCATCTCATCAGAAAACAGGAAATAATTCTAATTCCCTGATTTCATCAACTCAGACACCAGAAAATGCTAATGACTTAACTTCTTACTTAACAACTACTAAATTCCAGCAAGCAAATGAAAAAGTCAATCATCTTGAAGATAGTCTACCATCACAGTCTCTAGGAGAAAATCATCCAGCCTCCGATTCTGCAAACGCACTTACAACAAACACAACAAAAAAAACAGCTTTTAAATGGTTTCAACGGCAAAAAAATACTGGTGAGGAAGAGTTAGCTAAACCCACACCAGCCCAACAGCGTCTAGAGAAACTGCGTCACATCGGTCAACAATTCAAGCAAGCACGTGAGTCCCAAGGAATTTCTGTGACTAAACTCAACGCTGACACTCACGTACCCATTCATCATATACAAGCATTTGAGAAGGGTAATGTAGAGTTATTGCCAGAAGATGTTTACCTGCGTGGTTTTATCCGTACCCTTGGCAATGCTTTGAGATTAAATGGCAATGCTTTAGCTGCTTCATTTTTACCTGCATCCGAACCGGCAAAAACTGTTTTACCCTCAGCCTATAAACCGCAAAAATCCAATGACGGATTGCGACTGGAACTTAGTCCCATGCATTTATATGTTGGCTATACCGCTTTAATTGCTGGGGCTGTAGGAGGATTATCTTTTGTGTCTCAACAGCAAGCAAACACTAAGCAAGATGTTCTTCCCAAGGCAGATACTACTTCTTCTGATGTTTCTGAGTCATTCCGGGACAAGGAACCAATTACTAAACCTGGTTTACAGTCTAGCAATGGTAGCGTAACTGTAGGAAGTGATATTTCACGCCCAGAAACGCTATTTTAAATTGAGACTCTCACCTCTAAAGCTGTCATGGAAAGAAGTGTCATAAAACTCTAATTTATCAAGTATGGGTTTGGCTTTCTTTCAGGAGATTTTTAATTGGTGGCTGCCTTTTTTGCTGATTCTACCCAACTATCAAAGAGTTTCTGGTTTTTCTACACCCATTCTTCGGCATGACAGCGGATATCTTTTGGGGTATTTTCACCATTGTTTGCGAGTTTTTGTCAACCTGGATTACAAGCAGTTAAGTTGGCTTTACCATTCCCATCAGAGTCAAAAAGTTTGGCAATGTTGGGGTCTTTGAATTGTGCCAAATTGGTAATTTTGTATTTTTCAGCAGTTTTTTTGTCAATCTGATAGCTTTGCAAAGCATCAGCAAGAATTATCCCCATACGTTCTAATTTTTTGTCACCATCATTTTGTAAAAAGAATTTGGTGTGTAACTTTTCCCAATGAACATTGTAGAAATCTAAGTTTCCAGTACTGACAGAAATGTGTGCCAGGGGAATACTAAATTGTTTTACTGCTGCAGGTTGATAACCAACCTTTTCTAAACCAATATATATTAATGATTTCGGAAACAAATATAGCGTTTTTCGGTTGAGTAAGGTACACAATCAAACCTCACCCCTTCCCCTCTCCTTACTAAGGAGAGGGGAGTCGGTCGGACGGGGTGAGGTTCAGACTGTATTGCACCCAAGTGAAAACCGCTATAATGCATAGGTGGAAACGGAGGCTGCAGAACTTACCCTGACTCCTTTCCCTAGGATAACTTTTCCTGCTGTTGATTGACTCCCATTTGGGATTTTTTTTTCACAGGCGATTAAAGTGACAAATAAAGCTGCTGCTAGGGATGTATAAGCAAATTGATTGATTTTTCTGGCGATCATTACTTTGATTCTACTGCATGAAATTCTTCCGAAATTTGACGAAAATTAAAGCGGGTGACAGTTAACACCTGGTTGACTGACAAAAGTCTTAGAAGTGTTGAAATTTCGTAGCCCCTCCACCCAACGCAATCGGTTGCGGTTGTTGGGTTACTCTGCTCAAAGCCGCTGTTGCGTCTACATGCTACCCCTCCGGGGAAGCAAGCTACAACCCAACCTACATCAAAAATATTTGTCAGTCAATCAGCAGTTAACACAGCACCCGCGATAGACGTAAGAAGCACCATTCTCCCCTTGGCTACATTCTTAAGCAGTCACCAATCGCCTTAAGGATTCAGCCCGTCGTTTAGCAGTGGAATTTTTCGGATCGTATTTCAGTGCTTCTTCGTAGGTTTCCAAGGCTTGGGATGTTAATTTTTTCTTTTCGTAAGCATGAGCGAGATTATTTAATGCTATAACGTAATCTGGTTTATATTTCAGCGCTTCTTTATACTGACGAATTGCTAAGTCATACTGTTCTTGGCAAAAGTAAACATAACCCAGCCCGTTATAAATCAGGGTAATATTTTCTTCTTCCTCTTTTTCCGCAGTTTTGATGGCTTTTTGAAATAGAGTAATTGCTTGGGAATAGATTTTTTTCTCGGAATAAATACTAGCTAATTCGTAATATTCTTGGGCTGTACCCTTTTCTTTTGTTAGTTTTTTTCGCAACTTAGAAAAAATCTTTTCCTTTCTCCTGGTTCTGAAAATCTGACGGAAAATGCTGAAAACCGTAAACGAGAGTAACCCTACCAAAATTGAGAGATAAATAACCGCTAGATTGCTATCCATTGCCTTTATTAACTGTCTGTTCTATATCTATTATCAGGGGAAATGGGGAATGGGGAATGGGAAGATGGGTGATGGGGTGATGGAGTGATGGGGAGATGAGGAGACAAAGAAGATTAATAATTTCTCACTCCAAGCTGTTAACTGATAACTTAGATGTGGGTAATCCCCAAAATTTGGCGCGTTGCTGTAGCCAACCTTCATCTAAATAACGAGCGATCGCACTATTGACTTTCCTGTGCAGTTCATCATATTGTAATCCCTTGGGCATTACCACTGAAAGGGGTTCTGTTGATAATCTAGCTGGAATTAGGCGATATTGGGGATATTCTTGCACCCAGCCAGTTAAAACGCTAGCATCCGCTGCAAAAGCTGCTGCACCATTTCTTGACAAAAGTGATAGCCCTTGTTGATAAGAATCAACTCCCACCAACTCAGCCTTGGGCAAATAATACCGCACTGTGGCAATAGTGCTGGAATATTTCAGGACGGCTATTTTACGTATTTTCACGTCCTTTAATTCCTGCAAAGAGGCATCTTTTGTTACTAAGGCGGTACCATCAAAATAGTAGGGAAAGCTCAAACTTACTATCCGCGCACGGGAAGCGGTTGCTGTTACCCTGGCAATAGTCAGGTCAATTTTATCATCATTGTACAGTAAAGATAGGCGATCTCTATTGGCTACAGGATGCAATTTCAACGCATTTGGTTTGCCCACCAAGTCAGATGCTAAACGCTGTGCTAAGTCAATTTCTAAGCCTTGCAAATTACCGTTTGCATCTCTAAATCCTAACGGACGCAAATTATCTTTAATGGCAATATTGATATAACCACGGCGCTGAATTTCTGGTAATTTTGCGGCAGATGCTGGAAATTGTGTGCTAAAAATTACCAAAATCAAAGTCAAAAAAATAGCAGTGGATAGTAGGAGATTTAACTGAGACAGCGGATGGGATTGCTGCTTCAGGAGATGATTTACCCACTGTACCGAGCGATTCACAATCCGTTGCAGCATCTGTTACATCCGTTATACATCCGTTGCCAATTTTACCCTTTAGCTTGGCTTGCCATTTCTGCGATTTTACTGAAACCAGCGGGATCGAGAACTGCCATTTGTGCCAACATTTTGCGATTGAGTTGGATGTTGGCTTTTTTGAGGTTACCCATGAACTGGCTATAACTCATACCTTCTGCACGCACAGCAGCATTAATCCGCACAATCCACAGACGACGGAAATCACGCTTACGCTTTTTGCGATCGCGGTAAGCACTGCGGAGTGCTTTCATTACTTGCTGGTTAGCGGTTCTAAATAAGGTTGAATGGGAACCACGAAAACCTTTAGCGAGTTTGAGAATTTTTTTGCGGCGTTTGCGAGCAACATTACCGCGTTTTACCCTTGCCATAATTTAAATATCCAATATCCTCAAAAATCTGTTTACAAATAGGGAAGCATACCGCGCACGTTATCTTCGTCGCTTTCATGGACGAGTACTGCTTTGGACAGTTTACGCTTTTTATTGGTGGTTTTGTGTTCTAACAGGTGACTTTTGAAAGCCTTACGACGAAGGATTTTGCCGCTACCAGTAGCACGGAATCTCTTTGCTGCTGCTTTGCGGGTTTTGAGTTTAGGCATGAATTTGTTTTAATTCGACACAATCCATAATTATAAACTAAGAGATTGGATTTAACACTCCTTGCTTTCATCCCCCAGTTCCGTAAACTGCATTGGGGATTTCCCGCAACGAGTGTTAAAATTTTGATGCCAACCTCGAAGGGATTAGTGCTGACATTGCCAGGTTGTTCGTCGAAGGTGTTCCCGGACGGTTAATTAACAATCTTTAAGTAAGTTTGAGTAGAGCGGATATTGTATATGACCACTAAGTTCGATAAAATTGTTTGTATCGGCGGGGCTGGCTTCGTTGGTAGAGGAATTATTCAACAGTTTAAGGCAGTTGCTCAACATATTGTCGTCATTGATAATATGAGGACAGCCCTGAGGGAAAAAGAAGAATTGCAGTATGTTGATATCATTGAAAGTGATATCCGCGACTTAAATGAAGATTGGAGCAGAGCAATTAGAGGGGCTGACTTAGTTATCCATCTTGCTGCTAATATTGACACGCCTTGGAGTGTAAAATATATGCATGAAGATTTCAGTATTAATACTTTAGGAACAAGGAATGTAGTTAGTGCTTGTATTACTGCTGATATTCCCAAGATTCTTTATGCTTCTTCAGCAGCTGTTTATGGAGCAGTAACAGAAGATAGATTACCTATAACTGAGCAAATTTATCCAGAACCCGCTTCTCCCTATGCAAAATCTAAGCTACAAGGGGAAATAGAAGTGCTTGCAGGGGCACGAACCTATGGTTATACTGCTCATTGTCTGCGCATGTTTAATATTTACGGTCCTTGGGAAAGCCCTGGAACCCTAGACGAAGTGCTGCTGTACACTCTTTATGCGCTGAGAAATCAAGAGATTTCTATTTTCGGAGAACCAGAGAATCAAATCAGAGATTATGTCAGTGTCAAAGATGTTGCTCGTGCTTTTATGTTAGCAGCAGAATCTAGTCGCTCAGGTGCTTTTGCTTACAATATCTGTACCGGGAAAGGAACAAACTTTGCACAGTTACTGCAAGTCATTGAGGAAGTAACTGGAATTAAGCCTAAGACTCAAATATTACCCCTAAGACCTGGTGAACTCACAAAAAGTTGGGGATTATATGATAAAGCTAAAGAAATCATCAATTATCAACACCAGATAGAAATTAAACAAGGTGTTAAAGAGATGGTTGATTGGATCAAAGTTGCACCTGAGAAAGTACTTAATATGTATAGTTTGAGTACACGATAATCATTAGACATCTCCGCAAAAGAATGTAGAGACGTTGCAATGCAACGTCACCGAACAAGGGTTTTGGGCAACGCATATTTAATTTTCACGCCTATGTCTATTAATACATGCTTTGTATATGTACTGATTTTTGAGACGTAATAACAAATGTCCAGTTAATTAGCGATTAGAGGAACACCAATCCTACAATGGGGAAACTGCTTTTGTAATGCCCCAAATACGGGACATGCTGCGGAAGCTTGCAAATTATCGGGTTTACTCCAAGTAAATGGCGCTTGCTTCGCAGCAGACATCCACAATAGCCGTTTTGCTCTGGTCATGGCAACATAAAGTAAACGGTACTCTTCGGCGGTTTTGAGGCGTTTTGCTTGCTCCCAGGCTTCAATTACATGGGGTAACCTATCTTCGTCGTGGAGGGCAGCGCGAATTTGGGCACGGGCAACTTCTGATAAGGTAAAGCTACCTAAGAACTGACTTTGGGGAGGAGTCCAGAATCTGCCTGGTATTAAATTTTCATGCAAAAATGGTAGAAATACATAGTCCCAGTCTAGACCCTTTGCCTTGTGCATGGTAATAATTGTCAGTTGTCCGGGACGGGTATAACGGGCTTCTGAGTCTTCCGTTTCCACGGGTTCAAAGCGTTCACAACTGACAATTTCACTCAGTACATCCAGTATTGCAACCATGGTGGTATTACCTATTATTTGCAGGTTTACCCGTTCTGCGAGTTTGTCGGCGGTGGCTAATTCTGCTTGGTCATATTGTAGAGCTAATGCCAGGAAGGAAATTAATTGATATAGGGGTAATTCTAACCGGGCGCGGAGTAAACTACGACACAATTTGGCAGCTTTTTGTACTGCTGAAGTTTGGGGTGCTGCTAAGGGGCTAGGGTATAAAAATTCTTCCGGGAGGGATGCAAGGGCATTTAAGTCTTGGGTTGCAATTAATCGCCTTTTTACCAAGACTTCCAAGGTAGCTTTGAGATAATCGGGAGAATGGGGGCGATCGCAAAATTGCAGTAGGGTTAAAATCTCTGCGGGTACGTGGGAATGGCGTTCTTGTTCTCCCACGTCATAAAGTGTAATTTGATGCTGTTTACAGACAGGACGTAATGCCTCAGACAGCCATCTTCCTTGACGGTTCTCCCGCACTAAAATCGCTGCACTGACATTGTTGGAGTCTTGGGCAAATAACTCTACAATCCTGGTAGATAATAATTCCACTGTCTGATAAATATCATCAGGTGTATGTAACTCCAAACCCTTACCAACAGCTGGGGGATTAACATCATCTTCACGGTGATTGGGTGCAACCGGGTGAATTTTTTGGGGACGGAAAGGTAAGAACCCATAGTTAGATTTATCTCCTACATCGGTGACATAACCCCTTGCCAAGTTCACCCATTCCAAGGTAAAATTAGCAGCATCAATGATAGTCTGGGCACTACGTCCGGCTTGCGCCATTGTGACTAATTTACCTTGGGTTTCACAGTCTTCGCAAAACTGACGGAAATAAATCGGATCTGCGGGGGTAAAAGTAGAATTAATTGCTTGGTTGGGATCGCCAACACGCACCAAGTTAATTGGCAATGAGGAAATCTCCCGCGTCTCCTCATCATCGGGTTCAGAAGCTAAAATCTCCAGTAATCTGGTTTGTAGGGGGCTAGAATCTTGAGCTTCGTCTTCAAAGACTGCGAAAACTTGCTTTTGCTCCAGTTTACGGGCACTAGGATTCTCTAACACTCGCAAAGCTGCTAAAATCATATCATCGTAGTCGATAAACTCATGCGATCGCATTAAGTTTTCATATTGTTGGTACAATCCAGCGGCGATGCTTAAAGTTTTATACCCGTCTATGCTTTGGTTACTTAATTCCCGTAACTGCTGGGGTGACATACCCGAACTTTTAGCTTCATGAATCACAGTAGTCGCCAAATCTGGTAATACTTCTGTGCGCAACACTGATTGACGACGTAATCTTTCTGTCTCTTCCCCGTCAAATTGCATACCTTCAAGCAAACGGGTATAAAGTTGGGGATGGCTGACAATCCATTGTTCGATGGCAGTACGGATAAAGCGGTGACTTTGATTAGGCGTAATTAATGTTGCAGAATCTAACTCTAGTCCAGATAATCGGGGATAACGACTGGCAATATTCAACGCTAAACCATGCAAAGTATGGACAACAAAGCCATTGGAGGGTAAAGATAATTGTTGTAAATATTTGCGGATTTTAGCTTTGATATTAGCAGCCGCAGACCGTGTAAAAGTTACAACCACCAGTTGACGGCGTTGGGAAGGGGAAGAAGAGGCACAAAGTTGATATTGACGGGCGATAGCAATTGCGGCTGCAGCTGCCATCCCCGTAGATTTACCAGCACCAGGAACCGCAGAAATAGCCAGGGGTCCACATTCCCAATCAGCCATTTCCTGTTGTCCAGGACGTAGGCTATTACGGATATTTAATATAGCTTGTTCTCTCAGAAATAATACTGATGGCTGAGAATTTGCTTCCACGGTTAATATTTTGGCGGCACTGTATATGTATATATGATAGAGTGTTTGCGGAAAGAATTATCATTTGTCATTGATGAAAGGGAAGAGGGAACAGGCAACAGGCAACAGTGATGCATTGCCACTGACAAGGGGTAAGGCTGTGAACCTTGCTTCGGGGTTAATTTTGTCCTTATTTCCTATTCCCTGTTAAGAGTTTCCACCCTGAAGGGGGATTGTAAAGGTTTCAGGGTAATTTCCACTATTGATAGTTTTGTAGGATGGGCATCTTGTTTGTCTATTGTATTTTACCAGGCAGGCAAGATGCCTACCCCACTCATATTCATCCCTTAATTTAGCAATGTCCCACCAACTTATTTATCGATATTAATTCAAGGTGAATTCTTCTAACTGCGCTTCTCCAAACAGCATATTTTTATCTATGGCTGACAAAATTTTGTTGTTAGCTTTTTCAGCATTTAAACAATCACATACCAATTTTGCCACATCTGCACGATGGATAGTACCAGCAATGCGGGGATCTTCTGTGAAAACAGCATTGCCAGTTGCAGGTTCAGATTTCAAGCCTCCGGGACGAACAATTGTGTAATTTAATCCACTTGCAATTAAGTGTTGTTCGGCTTTTTCTTTTTCAATTAAAACTGGTTTCAGGGTTTCTAAAGCCTGGGAATTTAAAGCCACAACGCTATTTCCACTACCAATGGAAGAAACCAAAATAAACTTTTTTACCCCAGCTTTTACCGCAGTATCAATGAGATTTTTATTACCAAGATAATCAGCCCTTGTACTGTCTTTGGGTAAACCACCAATGGTACTGATGACAGTGTCAATGGATTCAGAATTCAGCATAGCATTTTCGACATCCGCCATATTCAAAGCGTCTCCGAAAACTACTTCAATTCCCATGGCTTCAAGTTCAGCACGAGTAGCTTCTGTTCTCAGGAGTGCTTTCACGGAAAAATTTTGCTCTCTCAAGCATTTAGCAATTTCTCTTCCCACACCGCGACTTGCTCCCGCTAGAAATATTTTAGATATAATTGTCATAAATATTTTGTTTTGTAGTTTTCAATCATAAGTAATATATCTCATGGAGTAGAGTTATCAAACTATATAGCGGTTTTCGGTTGAGTAAGGTACATAATTAAACCTCACCCCGTCCGACCGACTCCCCTCTACCCTAACCCCTCTCCCATTGGGAGAGGGGGAAAGGGAGAGGGGAAGGGGGTGAGGTTCTATCTTACATCTAATTATGCCTAGCTACTTAGTCTCGTGCAGAGAGGTACTAATGGCGAAATTTACGCAGAATCAGGATGGTAATTACAGACGCGATCGCACCAATACCTAAACTCCAAGCAAACACTTCTGCACGAAAGCCAAGATGTTGCTTATAATCGTTGGGTTGTGCCAGGATAACCGCTGATGCTACTTGGCTGGTAGCGAGTCCCACACCAGCAATGGCAATGCTATTGTTAAGTTGGCGATCGCTTTTGGTTTGTTCGAGGGTAATAATTCCTTCGATGGTGCTGTTGAGGTTTTGCAGTAAGGTTAATCCGGGGGTAAGAGTGATAGTATCTGATTGTACTTGTCTCTGGTATTTTTGAGCATAAATGTCACTTTCACTGAAGATTTTCAGAAAATTTAAATCACTACCTGGATATTTTTTCTCCATTGCATCTAAACGAGATTGATAATTTCCTAAATTTAATTCAATGGTGCGGTTTTGATTTTCGAGATAGTTTAAGGCAATGGTATAGTCGGAGAGATTGATTAAATTATCGCTGAGAGTTGATTGTAGTTTGCTTAATTTGAGTTGATTATTTTGCAGGAGTCTTGGTAATTCACCAGCTTGTTTAATTGCTGGTTGGACTTCTACATACTCTCTTTTAAGAATAGTTTTTTGATGACGGCTTTGATAGTAAGACCAAACTATTTTATGGCGATATTGCCATAATCGGAGGAAATCTTGATAAAGAGTTTGTACCCTTTGTCTCATATCAGCGGCTGATATATTTTCGGGAAACAACCAAATTAATACATGATGGCTTTCCTGTCTAAATTTATCCCAAAATTCTTCCCCTGTACCACCCAAATTTTGCGGACAATACCACAATTCAAACAGGGTTCCTGCTAATAAATTACCTTTACCAATGAAATCCCGTTGCCAGTTATAATTACTAACAATTTGGGTATAGCATTTTTGGGCAAGTGTTTCTATTTCTGCATCAGTTTGATTAGCAGTTAATTTACCCCATAATAACCAAGTTTGACCAATTGTTCCTGCTTGGTGAGAAATACGTTGACTAATTTCTTCTTTCAGCTTTGTAAAAGGTATATTGTTAATATCTTGTTCACGATCATCTGGATTGCCATTGGCATCAAGTTTACCAGAATAATCGACTAAAAGAGCATAGGTATCAGCGAATTGTAGGGGGTAGTAGTAACCATCTAAGGGTGATGGAAAATCTCTGGTTCTGGTTTCTAATAATTCAATGGCGTCAGCATCATTATTTTTATATTTGAGGAATTGAGTGTATTTTTCTTCAAACTCTTTTTTATCTAATCCAAAAGATATTTTTTGACAAAAGCTTTGACAATTTGTCTTAATTTGTTTCTCGTCTTCTCCCAAACCATTTTTTAAATCATAAAGAAATAAATCAATACTCGGATAAATATTTTTTTCATTCATTTGCATTGCCGCCAGCGATAAAATTTTTCATCCTTTGTAGGAGGTTTGGTTTAACATTTTCTTGGGCAGCAGACACGGAATTTTTATTACTAAAAGTGTTAATTGTGGCGTTGGTTAATTCTGGAGTAGGGTCATTAGGAAGAGATAGTGGTTTTGAACCTCGTTCTGTTGTTTTTTGTCTCAGAACAGTAAATTCTTGTTGATAAAGTATATTTAAGGGAGGATGACTTTTTGCAATTAAATCCAAATTGCCGATATTATTGGGATTAACTTTGAGGGATTCGCCAATTTGATTTAACTGTAATTGGATATAATTTGGTAAAGGTTCATCCAATTTTTGTAAAGCAGTTAAGAAGGCTGTGAGAATAATTCTGTCGGTAGGTTTCATCAGTGGGTTATTGGGTTGATAGGTGGGTTATTAGTTTCATTTCAGTTCGCCTAGGATTAAAATCCCAGGCTGATAAACAAAGTCTGATAAATCAGACTGGGCAAGGTTTTTAGTGCGTTTTAACGTATTTAGAATATTAGCCTTGAAATTTATTTCAAGGTGGGGTGTGAGGCTCAAAGATATAGTCTCATTGAAATAACATTTAACACAAATCCGGTAGCATAATTAAGCCTACGTAATTTTACAACCACCAGTAATTATAAAACCTGCCCAATAATAATGATGTGCGAATGGCTTTTGCTGTTTCTTCGACATATTCATTTGACTAATTTCAAATTTGTAGCTTTCGATAAATAGACGCAGGGGCTTTTCATTTTGTGGTAACTTGGTAAGCAGGATTTGACATATTCTTTCGAGTTTCCTATATGTTAAATTCCGCAACCATTTTGTAGCTTTTGCAAGGGCGATTTCTGGTGATTTACCTTTACTGATTTGCCAATAGAAGTAAATCATCACAAAACTACTAGATTCATCAGTTACACTCCACAAAGTACTAACAACATTCGCCACACCTTGAGAGAGGAAACCACTAACTAAACCCACATATTCAGCGGTGATGGTTTGGTTTCCAGTAATGGCGGTTTCGCAAGCAGAAATACTGACTAACTGATATTTATCGAGGGGAGAAAGATGGCAAATTTCCTCTAGGGTAAGGACATCTTCACCGCTAAGAATTAGGGCAGATTTTTTGGGATTATGGAAGTTATAGTTGCTATGTCCTGTAAAGTGAAAAATGCTGTAACCATTTTGGAGAGATGCTTTTACCGCTGGGTTGGTTGCTTGTTTTTCCGCAATTCGTTTTGGTGTGGGGTTGGGAAATAATTGGGTAATAGCCGCAGATTCGATTTCCGCATGGGGGAGAATAGGAAAATCCCTGCTGTTGGGATGTTCTACACTCAGTAATCGGATTGGGGAGTCAGTAGTTTGTTTATCCTGTGACGACTCCAGCAAAGATAAACCAATTTCCGCGCTGGGTAGATAGGTGATAGTGAAATTGTCAGGAAACAGTGCATGGAGAGGGAAGCGGTGTAAGTCGCGGTGGGGAACCAAGATGAGATTTTGGATTTTAGATTTTGGATTTTGGATTGATTTGATAATGGCGTGAATATCAAGAATATTAGTTAGTTCGTCTAGCAGGTTGGGTAAATTTTCCCGCCAGTTATTGTCTTCCTGGACTTGTTTTTTCTTACCCTTGCGATAATCGGCGTATTGTTCGTTCCATTCCTTCACCCAGTTTTCAAACTCATGTAGGCGTTGTGCTGGATTCACAAACTGGGGTTCTACCGATAAGATAGATGATGATGAAGTGTCATGTTGAATGACAACGTGTATGGTTTTTTCCAACACGATGGGTGATGATGTATCGTGTTTGAGGATGAAAGTGTGTAGTGCTGCGGGACTGAGATGCCAGTAAACTATAGCTGTGGTGGGATTGAGTAACTGTTGTATATCTTTCCAAGTGGGTGAAACCTCACCCCGGCTAAAGCCACCCCTCTCCTTAGCAAGGAGAGGGGAAGGGGTGAGGTAGTTTTCCAGCAGCCAAGATAAACAAGCATTTTTCCCTTCTTCCGCCAATTCCAACCCCGCACACCAGTTTCCTGACTGCACCGCTACATCCACAGTTAACTGCTGAAAACCTGCAAATTTCAAAGCTAACTGTCGTTTCTTACCTGGACTGGGACAATCATCCAGCAAGCGATGCAACACATCTGTACCCCGTCGTCGGAGTTCCTGTGCTTTCACGGTGTCCCCTAAATCGAGACGAACCCGAATCAAGTCTTGCAAAACTTCCAAATGTGCTTCGGGAAAATCTGCTGCGGTGAGAGTTTTCAAAGCCTGGTTATAGCTGTTTGCAGCTTTGTACCAATAACTGCGGGGATGGGAACCACCTCGTCCTTGATAATAGTGTGCGTTACCTATGGCTTTATGTAATTTTCCCCAACCTTCTGGGTGAGTTTCTTGGGGACAATGTTTCAACCCTTCCTCCAAGCTTGCTAATTTCCCCTCATAGCCACGCTGGTTGAGGTGAGGATTTTGTTTTGCAATAGCACTCAAGGAAGACCATAGGGGAGAACAACTAAATGAATTTCCTGCTGCAATACCTCTTCCGATCCAAGCTTCATGGAAGTCAGGTTTAATTTCAATGGCTTTATCACAGGATGCGATCGCTTCTTCGTATCTTTCCAAACTATCTAGGATACAACCCCGTTTCTGCCAAGCTTCCTCATAGTCAGGTTTAATTTCAATCGCTTTATTAAAGGATACTAATGCTTGTTCATATCTTCCTAACCTTTCAAGTGCTACCCCTAGATTGTCCCAAGCGAAGTGAAAGTCAGGTTTAATATCAACAGCTTTATCATGGGATGCGATCGCATCTTCATATCTTCCTAACCTTTCAAGTGCTACCCCTAGATTGTCCCAAGCGAAGTGATGGTCAGGATTAATTTCAATGGCTTTATTATAGGATGCGATCGCATCTTCATATCTTCCCAAATTACCTAGCGCAACACCCCGGTTGTTCCAAGCATCTTGATAGTCAGGATTAATTTCAATGGCTTTATTATAGGATGCGATCGCATCTTCATATCTTCCCAACTTTTCTAGGGCAACACCCTGATTGTCCCAAGCTTGGTGTAAGTCAGGATTAATTTCAACAGCTTTATCATAGGATGCGATCGCATCTTCATATCTTCCCAAGTTATCTAGCGCATTACCCCGGTTGTACCAAGCTTCGTGATAGTCAGGTTTAATTTCAACAGCTTTATCATAGGATGCGATCGCATCTTCATATCTTCCCAAATTACCTAGCGCAACACCCCGGTTGTCCCAAGCTTGGTGTAAGTCAGGATTAATTTCAACAGCTTTATCATAGGATGCTACTGCCTCTTCGTATCTTCCTAGATAATATAGGATAATACCCCGTCTGTACCAAGTTAGGTGGTAGTCAGGTTTAAGTTCAACAGCTTTATCATAGGATGCGATCGCATCTTCATATCTTCCCAAGTTATCTAGCGCATTACCCCGGTTGTACCAAGCTTCATGGTAGTTAGGTTTAATTTCCAGTGCTTTATCATAGGATTTGATCGCCTCTTCGTATCTTTGTAAGTCATCGAGGGCAAGACCCCGGTTATACCAAGCTTCGTATTTGTCAGGTTTAATATCAACAGCTTTATCATAGGATGCGATTGCTTCTTCGTATCTTCCCAATTGAGATAGGGTCGCACCCTGATTGTTCCAAGCTTCATGGGAGTCAGGTTTAAATTCAATGGCTTTATCAAAAGATTCTACTGCTTGTTCATATCTTCCCAATTCATATAAAACATAACCCCGATTGTTCCAAGCTATGTCGTAGTCAGGTCTGATATCAACAGCTTTATCGTAGGATTTGATCGCTTCTTCATATCTTCCCAATTGAAATAGGACAACACCCCGGTTATACCAAGCTTGGTGTAAGTCACGTTTAATTTCAATGGCTTTATCATAGGATGCTACTGCATCTTCATATTTTCCCAAATTACTTAGCGCCAAACCCCGGTTTAACCAAGCTTCGTGGTCGTCAGGTTTAAATTCAACAGCTTTATCAAAAGATGCTAATGCACCTGCAAAATCCCCAGCTATAAATAACCGATTACCTACTTCCAACCAATCTTCTGCGGTATTTATAGTCTGTTGATTAACAGCATTTTGTACTGGAATAATTTCAATTTCCAAACCTTGGGGTAATGGCTGCTGCAACATTCTGAATAATTTATCCACTTCTGACATTGCTTCTCCTCCCTTCGCTTCCTACCCTACAAGAAGCTGCTGCGATGTCTTCCAAAAAAGCGCTGAAATAAGCTTCTGAGAAAACGCTAAAACTGCCTAAGCATCTGTTGCAACTACTGATGCTGTTTCTACTTACATGTTAGCGCTTTCACGGATTCAAGAGCGCCTAGGATTAAAATCCCAGGCTAATAAACAAAGTCTGATAAATCAGACTAGGTAAAAATTTCGGCGTTGTTCAATCCGTGTATGATGCATGATTTTGCATGATTCCAAAACCCTCCCTCCAGAGGTTGCACTGCAAAGTTTCTACACCCAGATTCATACTTCAAATCAGCAACGCCAAAATTTCAGTGCGTTTTAACGTACTTGGTTTATGGGTTCCTTGAAATTTATTTCAAGGTGGGTTGCTTAGCTAAACACGATTATTTTAAATCAAACTACTTTGGCTGAAATTACTCCCATTTCTGACAAAGCTGCTGCTACCCGTAATATTGAAGCTTCGTTGTATGGTGCAGCGATTAACTGCACTCCCAAAGGTAAACCATCAGCACCCTGCACAGGAACAGATAACACGGGTAAACCAATAAATGATAATGGTTGGGTAAATAATCCCAAATGGGGACGCACGAGGATTTCTTCACCGTCTAAAATCATGGTTTGCTGTCCAATTAGGGGTGCGGAAATGGGGGTAGTAGGTGCGAGAATCACATCGACATTTGCAAAGATTTCCCTCACCTTATCTCTATACCATCTGCGGAAACGCTGGGCTTGTATATACCAACTGCTGGGGATTAATGCACCTGCAAGAAATCTATCCCTTGTAGCTGGATCGAAGTCTTGGGGACGGTTGCGTAATTTCTCTAAATGTAGATTCGCCCCCTCCGTAGCAGTAATTACAAAAGCTGCTGCCTTAGCGCGATGTGCTTCTGGTATACTTACATACTGACTTACATTTAATACCTCAGCGACTTTTTGCACTGCTGACAAAGCTTCTGGTGCTGCTTTTTGGGTGAAATAATCCCCAACGATGGCAATTCTCATCCCTTCGATACCTTGATTTATTTGTGACAAACAGGGTTCTGGTGGACGTTTAGTACAAACTGGATCGCGTTTATCTTCTCCCTGAAGCACATCAAACACTGTAGCAATCTCAGCCACGGAACCCGCAAAGGGTCCAATATGGTCAAAACTACTAGAAAATAAAGCTACACCAGCACGGGATAATCTCCCATAAGTGGGTTTAAAACCAAATACACCGCACAAAGCCGCAGGTACGCGAATGGAACCGTTAGTATCCGAACCCAACGTCAAGGGAACCAAACCCCCAGCCACAGCAGCAGCGGAACCACCGGAGGAACCACCAGCAACCCGGTTTAAGTCATGGGGGTTGTGGGTAGCACCGTAATGGGAATTTTCCGTGACAAACCCGTAAGCGTACTCATCCATATTTAACGCACCCACGAGTATCGCACCTGCTTGTTTTAACTTGGTTACCGCTGTTGCATCTTGGGTAGCTGGAGGGTTTTCCGCATTAATTTTCGCACCTGCAAGGGTAGTTATCCCGGCAATATCAAACAGATTTTTGACAGCGAAGGGGACACCAGCAAGTAAACCGGGATTTTTCCCTGCTGCAATTTCCCTGTCAATCCTGGCTGCGTCTTCTAAAGCCGTATCAGCAGTGATACTTGTGAAACAGTTTAACTCCTGATTCCTGGCTGCAATTCGTTGTAAGGCTGCTTGGGTAACTTCTAATGCGGTGATCTGGCGATCGCGCACCGCAGCGGCTATAGATACAGCGTTGGTTAAGTCTAGGTTCATGTTGGTAGATGGGAATGAAAGGGAACAGGGAACAGAGAACAGGGAACAGGAAACAGGAAAACTATAGCGGTTTTAAAATTAAACCTCACCCCGGAACCAAAGCCACCCCTCTCCTTACTAAGGAGAGGGGAAGGGGGTGAGGTTCAGGTCCGTATTGCACAAAGCGTGAAAACCGCTATAGGTTTTCGCCCACAAGGGGTGTTGGTGTAGCGGGACGAAGTCCGGTTTAAAACCTTGCTTCGGCGCTAACTTTCCCCCTGTTCCCTGTTCCCTGTTCCCTGTTCCCTCTTAATTAACTCACCTCTCTGCAAGCCCTATATAAATCTTTCCACCCTTCCCTTTCCTTGACCACCGTCTCCAAATACTCCTTCCACACCACCTTATCCTGCACTGGATCTTTAATCACCGCCCCAACTAACCCAGAAGCCACATCCTCTGCACTTAAACAGCCATCGCCAAAATGCGCCGCCAAAGCCATCCCACTATTCACCACAGAAATAGCTTCCGCCGTACTTAAAGTTCCGCTAGGGGACTTAATCTTAGTCTTCCCATCCTCAGTTACCCCACCACGTAACTCCCGGAAAATAGTCACAATCCGCCGCACTTCCTCCAACGCTGGGGGTTGTGCTGGTAAATCCAACACCCTACCCAAACTTTCCACCCGTCGCTGAACAATTTCCACTTCCTCATCCACCGTCTTCGGTAACGGTAACACCACCGTATTAAACCGTCGCTTCAAAGCACTAGATAAATCATTTACCCCCTTATCCCTGTCATTCGCCGTCGCAATTACACTAAACCCCTTACTGGCTTGCACCTGGGAATTTAACTCCGGCACAGGCAATGTTTTCTCAGATAAAATTGTAATCAAAGTATCCTGGACATCCGCAGGAATCCGCGTCAATTCCTCCACCCTAGCAATCTTTCCATCCTCCATTGCCCGCATCAACGGACTAGGAACCAAAGCCGCCATCGAGGGACCATCCGCCAACAATCTAGCATAATTCCAACCATAGCGAATCGCCTCCTCACTGATTCCAGCCGTTCCCTGAATTAACAACGTCGAATCCCCCGAAATCGCCGCCGTTAAATGTTCCGAAACCCAAGACTTTGCCGTACCTGGAACCCCAATCAACAACAAAGCCCGATCCGTCGTCAGGGTCGCCACCGCAATCTCAATAATCCGCCGATCCCCAATATACTTCGGCGACACCTCAAACCCATTTTCCAACTTTCCACCCAAAACATACCTGACCACAGCCCAAGGGGACAACCTCCAATTTGGCGGACGCTTTCTCTTATCCACCTTCCCCAACTCTTCCAACTCCTGGGCAAACTGCTGTTCCGCATATTCCCTTAACAAACCCGTCTTACTTACTACTTCTTCTTCCTCCTTCCTCTGTGCGTCCTCTGTACCTCTGCGGTTCATTTTCTTCTTCTCCACCATCACACACCTCTCAACCCTTGAATCATCTCAAAACGAAACTGTAACCTAGCCAAAAACCGATCAACCGTATCCCGCCAAATATCCGCAACCACAGATGTTAAACTAGCTGTAGCCTCATCGACTATCGACGGTTCCATATACAGAGCAAAATTCTGCAAATGCGATCGCACCTGCCAATGTAATTGTTGATTATCCTCCTGAATAATTTCCCGTATCTTTAATAACACTAAATTACTAATTTCCCCACTCCAAGGATAACGACTTTGGCTTAACAAAGGAAAAACTGGATGTTGAGAATTCAGTGGTTCCCCTTCCCAATCTAATAATATTTGCAACATTAAAGCATTAGCACTCTCCTGGGAAAGAACAGAAAATAGCCCCTGAATTAACTGTTCTTGACTCTGAAAGCAACCGTAATCAAGATTACTGCATACTGGTAATAAAGCCTCAGCCCATGGTACATTCTGATGGTTAATAGCAGCAGTTGCCCAACCCTCCAATAATAACTTTTCCCATTCACTATCTATAAAGCCTTGCACTATTTCCTGCGGCTTTTTCCTCCAATTATGATTCCATACAGTCAACGGTACACAAGTAAGCATTTGCAACAACAAACTGCCTTTTTCTCCCAAAGCCGAAGTATATTTAGATTGGTCAATACCATCGCGAATCATCTCCGGCGTACAACTTTGGGGTAAGCTAACTTCTATACCCTTCTCACCGAATTGCACTAACGGTAACACCCGTGTCGTCATCCTTTGACACAGCCGTGACTCTGGCAATTTCCCCAGCAATTTTGCCGCAACATCCCGTACCTGCTTGCGTTTGTTATCCAGTGCAGCTTCCAAAAACGGCTCATCATTCATATTTAACCCTGTTTCCAAGGCTTGCAACAAGTTAGCCCTTTCCTGGGAACTTTCCTTTTTCCAAGTTGCTTCCAACCGTTCCCGTCCCCCATCTGCATCTTCTTGTCGGAGTTTTTCAAGTGCTAATCTCCTGGCTTCTTTACTACCAGTTTCCCAAGTTTCTACGATATTTTCACTGACAACATAATTCCATTGGGGATTCTGGGACGCTAACCAAAACCCGCGCTTACCCAACACTGGTAAAATAGCTGACCGTAAATTATTTTGTCGTTTTCCCAAAGCCAATAATTCTGGCAAACACCTTGGTGGTGCTAGTTGTTTGGTAGCAGTTGCTATCCTTAACCATTCTGGCAAAACTTCCGTATGTTCCCCTTTTAGCATCATTGCCAGATATTGACCAGCTAGGGGTGTACAGTAAGGAAAATCATCTTGGGGACAGGGTTGTGATAATTTTGCTTTATCAGCTATAGATAACTTACCAGCCTGTTGATAAAGAGCGATCGCCGCTGCTGTAGATAATAAACTCCCTTCCCTATCATTACTATCCAAACGACTTAAAACTTGATTTAGTGGACTATCTGGAGGGGGAAGTTTAAAGGGTTGGCGTTCAGTACCAATTAATGCTGTTGAGACTATATCTTGCCAGAGATTCATATTTTTTACTAGCTTGAAAATATGGGACGGGGAATGGGGAATGGGGAACGGGGAACAGGGAACTCTTAATTCATATCTTGCACCATTATTAACAAGACTAAAAAAACGGGTTTCTAAACGAAAAATCGAGGTTTTGAGACTGAGAGATTTGCACTCTGACCCGGTTTTTACACCGAGTCCAAAATGGTCTTACCCCCGAAAAACTCGCTTTGCGCTTAGTAATGATCTTAACCTCGAAAAACTCTAGCGCTAGAGTAATTGTCTCAACCGGGCAAAAACTCTAGCGCTATAGTAATTGTCTCAACCGGGCAAAAACTTTAGCGCTAGAGTAATGGTCACAACCCCCCAAAAAACTCTAGCGCTAGAGTAACTGTCTCGACCGGGCAAAAACTCTAGCGCTATAGTAATGGTCACAACCCCCCAAAAAACTCTAGTCATATCTTGCACCATTTTCAACAAGCACGGAGAAAGCGAGGCAGCGCGTTGGTCGGGTTCCCCGACTTAAAGCGACTGCCGGGGTTTATCAACGCTCATATTAGGGTTTTGGCAACTCAATATTTGGAATAAATCCGGTTTCTGACCCTGATGCAAGATGTGTGTCTAGCGCTAGAGTAACTGTCTCAACCGGGCAAAAACACGCTTCGCGCTTAGTAATGGTCACAACCGGGCAAAAAATCTAGCGCTATAGTAATGGTCTTAGATTTAAGGTGCGTTAGCCTACGGCGTAACACACCCTACATCTTAGGAAATTCCAAATAAAAAATATCTCAAAATTTGATAGTGGTACAGGCATCCTTGTCTGTATGGATGGGAAAGCAATTTGATTTAGATTCCCGACTTCTGGGAATAGTTAGAAATTTGAAGTAACTCCTAAAAATGAAAGAATTGATTTTCAGTCCATACACTCAAAGGTAAGAATTGTTCAGCATTCCATTCCCCAAATAAAGTAATGGGATATCCAGCGCTATGCGCCAATAACTCCCAACATTCAAGAAATTTAGAAACCACAGATAATTGTTTTTTTTCGGAATCAATTATCCACCATTTACCCTTTTCATGAAAAGGAATCACATCCATAATTACTACAGGAAATTGTTCAATCCAAGGGTTGCAAGATAAAGCTTGAGCATAAGCTGCCATCATTTCTGCTATTCCTTTATATCCCGATATAGTATTGATTTGACTAGGTATACCATGCCGATTTTTAACTATGGCACGTAAAGGATAAGCACTTTCAAAAAATACTAATTCTGCATCTATACAAGTTCCGGATATCAGACTAATATCCAAACTTTGACTAACATAGGCATAATTAAGTATAAGGGCAGCTTGTTGATTTTGTTTACTCCATAGCCAAATCCGTTGAGACTTGAGGTTATCTTGTTCTTCGACCCTTTGTCCTAATATTAGCCATTCATCTCTTACCCCCTCTTTTGTTAATAACTCTTCTTGATTTTGTGTCCAACCAATTTGAGTACGGATATCTGCTTGCATCCCAGGGGGTAAAGTTTGCAAACGTTTAAAACCTTCTACTAACAAATAAATGCGCCCTAACTGTGCTAATAATCTTTCTTCCCATCCGATGCCAGAATGGGGAATACTGCCCATTTCCCGTACTATCCGTGCCATTCCTGACGCTTGTGCATCCACCAACCTAGCTGCGGCTGTATCCCAAAAGCTATAAGGTTGTGTCTGTGCTGTGACCAAACCCTGACGCACCAAATCCCGCAACCATAATTCTAAATCCTCAATTCCTGCTTTTACCTTGTTGTAGCGTTCTTCGGCACGTTTGGCTTGGTTAGCCTTATTTGGTGATTTCTTTGCCTTTGCTTCCGTTTTTTTAGCCTGTTTTTCTTTACGTTTATTCAGCCATTCACTTACCCATTCTGGTGGCGTTGCTTCTGTAAAAGTACTCTTGTTACTTGCGAATATTAAAAACAAGCCCAAACCGTGTTTACACGGAAATTTTCGGCTAGGACAGGAGCATTTAAAAGCTGGTTCTGTAAGGTCAATTTGAGTTTGGTAAGGATTTTTACCACTTCCTTTGCACTCTCCCCAAAGTGCGTCCTCACTGCAACCCAATGATAACCATTTATGGGGTACAGCCAAAGCTTTACCATTTTTCGCAGAATTGGCATCTGGTGCTAATCCTAAAACTTGTTCCTGTGTCCAGGTAGTAGACATGGTAATTAGTAATTGGTAATTCTTAATTCATAATTCATAATTCATAATTCATAATTCCCTATTCCTCCTTCTCCATAATTTCCCTAGGCTCATAGTAACGGCAACCCTCACAAGGACCATTGGGATTCACAGCACAGCGTAGATGGGCTGAACGGGCATTAAATCGGCAGGTGATGTCCCCAATTAAGAAACCCACCCCTTCTAGATAATGGCGATCGCTACCATCATTAGTGGTATTTTGTCTTAGCCGTACACGAGTCAAATTTCTGGCTACATATCTTAAGCGTGATCGCGTTCGTTGTTGTGCCTTACGTACTAACCATAGGGAAAGCAGGGACGGTAATAAACCAATGGCAATTATTAAAAGTGTCTTTAACACCTTCTATTTACCTCTTTTGTGTGCTTGTTGCCCTGGGGGTGTAATTCTACATCCTCGGGGAGATTACCACCTTTTGCCTTGCCTTGATACTAATGTAAGGGGATGGCTTAAGCGGTGTGTTAGCCCGACTCCTGAAAAAGTAAGGTGCCTGGTGCCACTTCTATACAGGATAACTGGTAGTACGGCTATAGGAAATGAAAAATAGAAAACTAAAATTAAATTTGTCTAAATTATCAGATTTGTGTATTTCAGTAAATGATATCTTAATGTTGTTCGTCAAGTAAATCTCTAGTCTGGGAGATAAACCAGGTTTCTTTCGGATTGAATTGAGAAGTTCTCAACACTCAACCAATAGAAACCCAGTTTCTGTGGTTTGAATTTCCTTTTTATTTAAGTCTTGATATTCAATTTTTCATAAATTTTAAACAAAGAATCTAACATTTACAATTTTCTCGGTTTCCGATTCGATAAGTTCTACGCCATTTTTCTAACTGCTCTATAGATACCGATTTAGTGACTATATTTACCCCATTCCCACGATTTCCACGCCAAGATACATCTGCATCTGTGGTAAAAACACCGCATTTTAATTCTTCTAAGTCAATATTCCAATATTGACTAAATCTACTTTTTAAAGTCATTACTTGCTCGAATACTTTATTTCGATGCTTATTTCTTCTTTTTCTTTCTGTTGCTCCTTTAGCTTGTGTATCAATAAATTTAGTTTCAATTAAAAACAAGTCAAATTGAGGTGTGAGATACACAAAATCACATTTTCCCAAATCAGTGTAGTCTGCTATTGGTGATTTCTCAAACAATAGCAGTTCGCTACAAATAGGAAATAGATGTTTGATATTTAAAAACAGATAAGATTGCAATAGTAGTTCCTTATCGTAAGGAAAACCAATTACACCCTCGAAATATCTTTTAATTTCTTCGTGAGTTTGAGGTTGTATTCTTTTGCAATATCTAACAAATTTTTGTATTTCAGTTTCTACCATCAAAATATGACTTAGCCCCCTTGCAAATTCATAAATACTATTCAAATCTTCATACCAAAAATAACATTCTTATTTGGTGGGCATCATCCGCACAAGTTCTTAAAATGATAATACAAAATATTTGATTTTACGTTTTTTTACTGATGACAAATTAGTTATTAGTTATTAGTCATTGGTAATTGGTGATTGTTTATTACTTTCATCATCGATGGGGTTACCTTATGGGGATGTTATACCCAGTTCAGGGTGTAGAGTCAAGTATTAAATCAGGTTGCAGTAATCGGAGGTCTAATTACCAATTACCAATTACCAATTACCAATTACCAATTACCCTTCTGTAATTAGGGGTTGTGGATGAGCAGAAAATCTGGCATTTCGTAAAGCCATAACCGCATTTATGGAATTTTGTACCCAATATTTCCGTGCAAAACGTACTAATTGTCGAGAATTACCAGATTTCACAATTCCAATAATGGGTACTTTGGCTTTTTCTTTATCTCCTGAATATTCTTGTAAAATTGTTAGTAAAAGACGCTGTGTTTCCATATTTTTTGCTTGCTGGGGAGTTAATTCAACCATTACCATTTGTACTGTTTCCACAGGTTCAATATCTTCTACAATTAATTGCATTTTGTCTTCTCGGCGGTCTACTTTACCCCAAATAATTAATCGCCTATCAACTTCTAGTAATAAATTAATGCGTTCATATGTCTTAGGAAACACAACCGCTTCTGATGATGTTGTTAAATCTTCTATCTGCAAAAATGCCATGGGGTCGCCTTTTTTGGTAATCACTTTGTTGACATTATTAAGCATGACTACCGCACAAACTATTGATTCTTCTTTTTGATCTCCTAGTTGAGAAAGGTTAATAGGTGCAAGAACTCTTGCTGATTTCTGTAGGGTTTTTAAAGGATGATCGGAAACGTAAAATCCTAATAATTCCTTTTCCTTTTGCAACTTTTCTTGTGGCATTAATTCAGGAACAGGTTTGGCTTTGGGAGCCATTTCAAAGGCTTTATTTGTTTGGGTATTCGTAGATTGAGAAAATTCAATTCCAAACATATCAAACAGATTTCCCTGTCCACTGGCTCTATCCTTGGCGCGAGATTGTGCCCAATCGTACACCAATTCCAGATCCTCAATTAACTGCTTACGATTAGAATCGATTTTGTCAAAGGCTCCACAATAAATCAGAGACTGCAAAGTGCGACGGTTGACAGTACCCAAATCCACGCGATCGCAAAAATCTGCTAAGGTTTGAAATTCCCCTCCCTCTTCTCTAGCTGCTAAAATCGCTGCGATGGCATTGTGTCCCACGTTACGCACTGCTGACAAGCCAAACACAATTTTGCCATCTAATGGGGTAAAATCTACTCCAGAACGATTAATATCTGGCGGTTCTATGTGAATATCCATATTTATACAGGTGGAAATATATTTCTGCACCTTGTCTGTATCCCCACTGTTAGCGGTCAATAATGCCGCCATGTATTCCAAAGGATAATTCGCTTTTAAATATGCTGTTTGATAAGTTACATATCCATAGGCGGTAGAGTGGGACTTGTTAAAACAATTGGCGGCTATTAATCCATTGGCGATGGCAAAATTATGGTCATGTTCTACACCAATGTCATATACTTTTTGCGTCCCTAAATATTTACGAGTAATGATTTTAACCATTTGTCATCTGGGTAAAGGTAAAAGGTGAATGGCACTCTTGTTAAGTACTTTTCTCTTGCACGAACTCATTTCCAGGATCAGCCTGGAGATATATCCTCTGGAGGCTCTGCCTTCATACTGAATGGGAGGCAATAGTCCACCTTAAATACATTACAAGGTAAAACCTTGTAACGAGGAATGAGGGAAGGAGGGAACGAGGGACACAAAAGACCCAAGATTGCCAGATTGAAGAAGATTTTTCCCTTAACAAGCGATTGGGGTCATTCATACCTTGGACTATTCAAAGGCAACCATGGAGAAACTGGGTTTATTAGGAATATTAACCTGTAAAAACCCTAATTTTTCCTTGATAAACCCGATTTTTGGTGCAGTTGCAAGATTTCACAGGTAATTACCAACTACCAATTACCTTCTTTTCAAAGAAACTATGACATCACCATGTCAAAAAATCATAACAAAAAAAATATCAAGCTAAAGCCAGTGATAAAGCTATTATAGCAGAAAATATACTTCCGCAAACCTTGAAATTCCGTTCCTCTAAAACAAAAAAATTTCTTAATAATTTACGAATTTGACAGAGAAATATGATTTTGTAAATTCTTAATAAAAGTTGAGAATCAAGGGATGGAATCAAAATCTGGCGTTGCTAATTTTTCATTCCCTATTTTCAAACCAAATTGTACCAATTGAGTACTATACAGAAATCTGTATTAAAATCAAACACTTGAGTCAACAAGGAAGTAAACATGGCATCCATCCGTGAGTTGCACAAACAATTAATTACCAAAGAACGTTCTGCTGTTGAAATGACCCAAGAGACTTTAAACCGCATTCAAACATTAGAGCCGCAAATACACAGTTTCTTGTGCGTAACGGCGGAAAAAGCATTAGAACAAGCGCAGGCTGTGGATGCTAAAATTGCTGCTGGTGAAGAAATTGGCATCCTGGAAGGAATTCCCGTCGCGATTAAAGACAATATGTGTACCAAAGGAATTCCTACCACCTGCGCTTCCAGGATTTTAGAGAATTTTGTACCTCCTTATGAATCAACGGTAACCCAAAAACTGTTAGATGCAGGGGCAGTGACGGTGGGTAAAACCAATATGGATGAGTTCGCTATGGGTAGTTCCTGCGAAACCTCAGCTTACCAAATTACTGGTAACCCCTGGGATGTATCCCGGGTTCCTGGAGGTTCTTCAGGGGGTTCCGCAGCGGCTGTAGCAGCCCAAGAATGCATTGTTTCCCTTGGTTCGGATACTGGGGGTTCCATTCGTCTCCCGGCATCTTTTTGTGGTGTAGTGGGAATGAAACCGACTTACGGACTAGTTTCCCGTTACGGTTTGGTAGCTTATGCTTCTTCTTTAGATCAAATTGGTCCGTTTGGTCGTAGTGTTGAAGATACAGCAATATTATTAAATGCGATCGCAGGTTACGATCCCAAAGATTCCACCAGCCTGAAGGTAGAAATTCCTGACTATGCTGGTAACTTAAAGAAAAACCTCAAACCCAGGGGACAATTAAAAATTGGTATTATTCAAGAAACTTTTGGTGAAGGTTTAGATCCTGTAGTTAAAGAAACCGTCACCAAAGCCATTGAACAACTACAAAATTTGGGTGCGGAAGTGGAAGTAGTTTCTTGTCCTCGCTTCCGTTACGGTTTATCTAGTTATTACATTATCGCTCCTTCGGAAGCATCAGCCAACTTGGCTCGTTATGATGGTGTCAAGTATGGCTATCGGGCTGAAGATGCAGATAATCTGCTGTCGATGTATACCCACACCCGTGCTACTGGCTTTGGTACAGAAGTAAAACGACGGATTATGATTGGTACCTATGCCCTTTCTGCTGGTTATTATGACGCTTATTACTTAACAGCGCAAAAAGTCCGGACTTTGATTAAGCAAGACTTTGAGAATGCATTTTTAAAGGTAGATGTTTTAGTCTGTCCTACTGCACCCACTACCGCATTTAAAGCTGGTGAAAAAACAGCTGATCCCTTGAGCATGTATTTAACTGACTTAATGACTATTCCTGTGAATCTTGCAGGTTTACCAGGTATCAGTGTACCCTGTGGTTTTGATGAAAAAGGACTACCAATTGGTTTACAACTTATAGGTAATACTTTGCAAGAAGACTTATTATTGCAAGTCGCTTATGCTTATGAACAGTCTACTGATTGGCATTTACGTCAGCCAGCAATTGTTTAATAAATTAGGAGTTTGTAGGGATGCAAAGCTTCCACCCATAAGTCAGGAATTAGCAGACGCAAAGTTTGTAGGGGTGCAAAGCTTGCACCCATAAGTCAGGAATTAGCAGACGCAAAGTTTGTAGGGGTGCAAAGCTTGCACCCATAAGTCAGGAATTAGCAGACCCAAAGTTTGTAGGGATGCAAAGCTTGCACCCATAAGTCAGGAATTAGCAGACCCAAAGTTTGTAGGGATGCAAAGCTTCCACCCATAAGTCAGGAATTAGCAGACGCAAAGTTTGTAGGGATGCAAAGCTTCCACCCATAAGTCAGGAATTAGAAGTTAGGAGTTGGAAGTGAATAATTTGTTTTAGATATTATGTGTGAGTTTAAAACTAATTCAAGCACCTAACGCACTTTCACATTCTATGGTGCATTATGACTTTAGTATAACGCACTCTACTAAAGTTATGGGCGCAAGCTTTGCGCCCCTACAAACTCTTAATTCTTAACTCTTCACTATTTATTACCAATCACTATCTAAGGTAAAGACCATGTTTTCTACCGCACCATTTTTTCCTAAAGGTTTTGCTTGTTTCTGATTAAGAGATACCAAGACTGCACCTGCATTTCCAGAACGTACAAATACCTGTTTGTTTCCTTTCCAGGTTTTACGATCGCCTTTTTTTAATATGCCTTCAAATTCAGTTTTACCGTCTACTTTTACTCGTAACCATGATTCCCCTTGAAGTTCTAAAGTAACTTCAATTGTGTTGGAAATAGCCTCAGGTGTGGGGGATGGTGTTGGTGTGGTAGCTGTTGGTATGGTAGCTGTTGGTGTAGTAGGTTCTGGTGTAGAAATAGATTCTGTTGGGGAATTTACTGTTGTTGCTGTTGGTTGTTTTTCGGAAGCTATAGGTTCTGCATTACGTCTGGAGTTAATTATATAAAATAGTCCGACGCTAGCAGTTACTAATAGTGCTAATACAAGAACGTAAGGAAGAAAAATAGGTAAGTATTTACTTACTTTTTCCTCTACATCGTCATTTTCCTCTTCTGATTCTAATTCTGGGGGAGGTGGAGAGGAAATTTCTTCAAAATACTGTGCTAAAGCATTACCATCAGATCCGACAACATCCCCATAACGACGAATGAATCCTTTGACGTAAATAGATTCTGGTAAGTCTTCAAATTTTCCTGCTTCTAAAGCTTTTAATAAAGTCGGTCTAATCAGGGTTTGTGCAGATATATCTTCTATACTTAGAGATTTCTGCTCTCTCAGACGCTGTAACTTTTCTAATATTTCGTGAATTTGCTCTTTTTGAACTTCATTTAAAACCTTCACCCTCTTCTCCTCATATCATCCACTAATTAAAGTATATAGATAATCCAAGTTGCTAGTACTGCTGTCTTAGAAGTTATAGACATAGGGACTATTCTCGTGTTCTGGTTGGGTTATTCGTTTTCCATGGAAACAACAGTTTTATTTACAAAATTTATCATAAATTCTTTTGGGCTAAGTCATATCTTGCACCATTTGAGGGTAAGCAGGTAGAAACCAGGTTTATGAATCAAAAATTAGGGTTTTTCCCAATAAACCCCGACAGTCGCTACCCGGTGGAAGGTTCCCCACGACCTGGATCTATAAGTAACCGCAACCCGCTGTTAGTACAAGTCTTGCTTGTTGATCCAGATGCATTCCCGTGCGATCGCAAATTCTTAATTTAGAAATACAAAAGTTACCCAGTTAAGAAATGATGTATTGTATTTACAAATACCAATATGAGGAGAAATCATCTGCAAGTTTCGATACAATTCCTATTCAATCTGCTAGTTTGGGTATCCATAGTGACTGGAATTTCCTATGGTGCTGTCTGTCTGTGGCTTTTTTTTAACCAAACTCGGTTTATCTTTTTTCCTTCTGCGGTGATTGAAACAACACCAGAGTTTTTTAGTCTGAATTATGAAGAGGTTTGGTTAAGTGTAAAAGGAGACTCAAACAAAGTTGAACGCATTCACGGTTGGTGGATTCCCAATCAACAACCGGAGGCTAAGGTGTTATTGTACTTACATGGTAATGGTATCAATATTGGTGCGAATGTTGCCCATGCTAATCGTTTTTATCAATTAGGGTTTTCTGTGCTGCTAATTGATTATCGTGGTTATGGTCGTAGTGATGGTTCTTTTCCTAATGAAGTACAAGTATATGAGGACGCAGCGGTAGCTTGGGATTACTTGGTACAGCAAAAACAGATTCCACCCAGTCAAATTTTTATTTATGGACATTCTTTAGGGGGTGCTGTAGCTATTGATTTGGCTGTGAAACAAAAAGAAGCAGCGGGATTAATTGTGGAAAGTTCTTTTACCTCTGTTAAAGACGTGGTGATCCACAGAAACAATTTTTGGATGTTTCCTGTCGATTTGATGTTAACCCAGCGGTTTGAATCGATTAATAAAGTATCAAATTTAAAAATGCCTGTTTTATTCATCCATGGTACTGCTGATTTAACAGTACCATCTTTTATGAGTCAAAATCTTTATAAAGCTGCTCCAGAACCAAAAACAATTATGATGGTTACAGGGGCTGGACACAATAATGCTGCTGAAGTGGCTGCTTACGAATATATACAGGCAGTGAAGTCGTTGATAGAACAATCAAAAACATCAGTATAAATGAAATAGGGAGTAGGGAATAGGGAATAGGGAATAGGGAATAGGGAATAGGGAATAGGGAATAGGGAATAGGGAATAGGGAATAGGGAATAGGGAATGGGAAATAGGGAATAGGGAATAGGGAATAGGGAATAGGGAATAGGGAATAGGGAATAGGGATTGGGGAATAGGAATTGGGGAATAAGTGAGTCCAGCAACCAAGTTATGTAGTATAATACTACAAATCTTGTCAGTCAAAGGAAGACTTACAATGCATCTGTTAACTCAAACAGAAAGTCACAACCTCATGGTTGTCCAAACCGCAAATTAAACATGAACGCTACACAAGAGCAACTTAAGGTAAAATTACAGCAGGCGATGGCAGCAGCGTTAGGTGCAGAATATGCTGATGCTGACCCGATTTTGGCGACTACGAACAATCCTAAATTTGGTGATTATCAGTCAAATGTATCGTTATCCTTAGCGAAAAAGGTAGGACAACAACCGCGAGCGATCGCATCTGCTATTGTTGATAAACTAGATGTATCGGATATCTGCGAATCTCCAGAAATTGCTGGTCCGGGGTTTATCAATCTGCGACTAAAGACAGCATACCTGGAAGCGCAAATCAATGCTATGGAAGTTGATTCCCGGTTGGGTGTCCAGAAAGCGAAGTATCCCCAACGGGAGATTGTAGATTTTTCTAGTCCCAATATTGCTAAGGAAATGCATGTTGGGCATTTACGGTCTACTATTATTGGAGATAGTATTGCCCGAATTTTGGAATTTAAGGGACATGATGTACTGCGGTTAAATCATGTCGGTGATTGGGGTACGCAGTTTGGGATGTTAATTACCTATCTGCGGGAAGTTTACCCCCAAGCGCTAACCACTGCAAATGCTTTGGATATTGGGGATTTGGTAAGCTTTTATAAACAAGCCAAAAAGCGGTTTGATGATGATGAGGTTTTCCAAGAAGCAGCACGGCAAGAGGTTGTAAGATTACAAGCAGGAGCGGAAGATACAATCCATGCTTGGAAACTGTTGTGTGAACAGTCGCGTCAGGAGTTTCAAGTCATTTATGATTTATTGGATATTCAATTACAGGAAAGGGGTGAATCTTTCTACAATCCTTTGTTAACCGCAGTGGTAGAAGATTTAGAGAAAGCTGGGTTACTGGAAGAAAGTGAGGGTGCAAAAGTCGTATTTTTAGAAGGGTTTACCAATAAGGAAGGTCAACCTTTACCGCTGATTGTGCAAAAATCCGATGGTGGTTATAACTACGCGACTACTGATTTAGCTGCTCTGCGTCACCGGATTGAAAAAGAGGAAGCGAAGCGGTTAATTTATATTACAGATTCTGGACAAGGGGGACACTTTGCTGGTGTATTTCAAGTAGCACAGCGAGCGGGGTGGATTCCCGATGATGTGGAAATTGTCCATGTCCCCTTTGGTTTGGTGTTAGGGGAAGATGGTAAGAAGTTCAAAACCCGTTCCGGTGATACGGTGCGGTTGCGGGATTTACTGGATGAAGCGGTGTTCCGTGCGCGTAAGGATTTAGAAGCAAGATTAAAGGAAGAAGGACGCACAGAAACCCAGGAGTTTATCAATCATGTAGCAGAAGTGGTTGGTATTAGTGCGGTGAAGTATGCTGATTTGAGTCAGAACCGTACTACTGACTATAAGTTTAGTTTTGATCGGATGCTGTCTCTGAAGGGGAATACGGCACCTTATATGCTTTATGCTTATGTCAGGACTCAGGGGATTGCCAGGTCAGGTAATATTGATTTTACTCAGTTAGGAAGTGGAAAGATTTTCCTGAAGGAGGAGACGGAATTTACCCTAGCAAAGCATTTGTTGCAGTTGGATGCAGCAATTAGTGAGGTTGAACAAGAATTGTTACCGAATAGGTTGTGTGATTACTTGTATCAATTGAGTGATAAGTTTAATAAGTTCTACGAGAATTGTCCAGTGTTGAAGTCCCAGGAACCTGTGAGAACTTCGCGGTTAGCTTTGTGTGATTTGACTGCGCGGACTTTGAAGTTGGGATTATCGTTGTTGGGAATTCGGGTGTTGGAGAGAATGTAGGGATTTCTCTCACGCAGAGACGCAAAGACGCAAAGAAAAATAAGATTACTTTGCGTCTTTGTGGTTTGTTAAAATAACCACGAAAGGTGCAGAAAAAACGAAGCAAAAAGGTAAGATTATGAGCAATTTAGATAACTAAATAAACTTACTAATCTGATACATAAGAATCAATTACCTGTTTCAATCTATTAATACCTTTATTGTTGTTGTTGAATAGATTAAGGTTTTCTCGAAAAGTTAACCAATAAGACTGCACACAGCGTTCAATATCTACAGATTTTATAAATAGATGCTGAAAAGTACCTGGACAATCGAATGAATTGTATATCTGAGAATTTTCACAGAAAGCTTTTAGAATAGATTCCCATTGTTTAGCATTTAAAATATCAACAATATGAAGTAGTAGACTGGCATTTAATGCTGCATTTTCATACGAAAAAGATAGTATAAATTTGCTTACTATTTTCAAATAATTTTTTCTCAAAATAGGTTTAATTAATTCGCAAAATAACTTATCACTCTTATAGTTTGATTGAATCGATAGCAAATCATCAAATTCTACTTCTTTGATACGGTTCTCAATTAATTGTTCGCTTAATTCAATAATCTTAATTTGTGTTTGGTCAGAAAATAATGACATATTATATTTACGCACTTCTAGCAAATCTTCTAAAGGAGTTTTATCAAATATAAATTGCATATTTTTTTCACATAAATCTTTTATAAAGATGTCTTCTGTATCTACTAATTCGTATAGTAAATCTTCCAAAGAAACATTTTTTATTTTTTGAGCTAAATAAGGTTTCATCTTGTCATTAAAAGATTCGTCTTCCTTGAATATCATTAAAATCAATTCATTGAAACTGGCTTTGGGAATATGTTTTTCTAGAAGAGGTTTTATGATTTTATTGATTGAATCATATTTTAATTCATTGTCGCATAACTTTTTTATTGACAGTAGCTCTGTCAAAGGAATCTGGAATTTATTCATCACAGTTTGTTTAAGAAAATCTATGCAATAAGCCTTTAATAAAACCTCTATGTTGTTAATCGATGGAGATTTACCGTGCCATTTTTGTTCAAATATTTCTATACTTTCAATAAAGGCTACTGCTTTTAATTCACACGGCTGAGTTAAAGTATCCCAAGTTTGAACATTTGCCAAGTATATGATTACTTTATTCCAATTTGAATCGCTGACTTTATTGATAATAATATTAGACAATTTATCATTCAAAATATCTCGTGTTTGTTGAGAATACATGCTTGAGATTGCATTTATTGCTGAAAATTGTCGTTTTCTTTCATCTTCTGGTAAATCTTCTATTAATAAACTCGTTGTCAAACCTATAACAACATCTTTAATAAGATTAAAACGAGCGCGAGCTAATGGACTCTTTTTAAAATGGTTAATAGCCTTTTCTTTTTCTGTTGGAAAATACTCAGATTTAATGTCTTGAAAAATTCTTTCACGTGCTGCACGTCCTTGAACAGGTGGACGTTCTAAAAGATGCATTACTGCACTTCTTAAATGATAGCGTGCTAATTCTGCTGTTGCCTCGAATGGTTCTTCTAAAGATATCATAGAAGGATGAGCGCATCTGCTTCTATCTTCAAATAATCTTTCAATATCTGATTGTTCTACAACTGAAATCAGTTCAAATTCTGTCAATGCAACTTTTGGAATATTTGACTCAAACTCCCAAAGTTCTTTAACTTTTTTTTCTAATCTCAGTTTTTCAAATTTCTCTAACAACTTGGAAGCTTTTCCATCTCCAAAAAGTTCTAGTTCTTTTAGTTTATGCAGAAAATCAAATACAACCGCATTCCATGTTGCAACAATAGAAGAACGATATGCTCCAGCTCGATAACAAGCAACTGCTTCTTGTATAAACTTCTTGGCTTGCTTATCTCTACAACGTACTATTAACTCATCTAGATCAATAAAAGCTTGGTACATAAGATTAGGTGTCACGAGTATAAATATTATGGCACCTAAAATCTGATAGTGAGCTACATTGACTTCAATTTACTTCACTCTCCACTCCCTACTTCAGCAGTAAGAAAGACTTAAACTATTTCTCTCACTTTAGCCGCAGAATCTTATTTCAATGCTTTATTAGTAGGGTGGGCAATTTAACCCTACCAATCGAAGGTGCAAGATATCAGTTCAATAATAACTTGGAAAAATTTGTACGAAACTGAGCAAATTCAAAGTCTTCAATGGTTTTTTGCCGTAAATATTCTGGTTGATAAACAAAAGAATTAGGATAATTACCTTGCAGAATTTGAATTAGATTATGGGCAATTTCCTCTATGTTATCAGGGTCAACTAAACATCCTAATTTTCCTTGAACTAAAGGGTCTACAGAACCATCTTGATTACCCGCAATTACGGGTTTCCCACAAGCTAATGCTTCTAAATAAACAATACCAAATCCTTCCCCTTTACTAGGCATGGCAAAAATGTCACAGAGATTATAATAATCGCACAGTTCTTTATCTGGTACAAATCCTGTCATAGTGACACAATCTTGTAGATTAAAGCTATTTATTAAAGTTGCAATTCGAGGTTGATCATCCCCTTTACCTGCAAGAATATAATGAACATTGGGGATATACTGGCGAACTTTAACTAAGGCATGAATAATGTGGTCATAACCCTTGTATTTTGCCATGCGACCCATCCGCGTTACTGTGAGAATTACAGGCTGTTCAGGGTTTAAATTATATCGTTTAAGTAAGTAGTCGGGTTTAGAGTCGATTTTAAATTTATTCTCATCAAAAGTATTAGCTAAAATCTCTATTTTCCCTGATTGAATATTTGTTTTTTGTAAGAGACATTCACGAGTATAGTGACTAACACTAATAATTTTATCTGCTTTTTTTAAACTCAGCTTTGTCAGATTATTGTCGAGATTCCAAACTTCCAAACCATGGGCAATAACCCAGTAAGAAATCCCACTGATAATTTTCAGAAAGTAACAAGCACTAGAATAATTAACATGGGTTGTTATAACTAGAGTAGGACGTTGAAATATACCCAAAATAATTATTTTGATTGCCAAGTAAATAGTTTGTAATAATCGGGGAAAATGTCCAAAATAATGAAACTTAGTTGATGGTAAAAATTGCAATTCTTGCTGATACTGAGAATTTTGCCGATCATACTTCAGAAAAACATCATAATCCGCTTCTGGATATAAATCTTGTAAAGCTTTGAGCAAAAACACTGAGTAAACTTGAATTCCTCCCTTAAAGCCAAATATGTTGGGAAATATTAAGTAAAAATGATGTTTTTTTGGGGTTTTGTTGTTGAACATGGTAGATACATCCTTATTAAATGACAAACTAATATTTAAGAGGTTATTTATCAGGTAAACCTTAAGACCTAAGAAACCGGGTTTCTCCCATAGGAATTATGATAATATTTGATACTTCACCGAGATAAACCCGCTTTCTGTCTAACTAGAGAATTGCTAGCTGCTGCCAAAAAATAAAATTCTATAGTAGTAAAAGTATAATCATACAGGAAAAAATCTGGAATTTGAGAAGCTAAAAACATCGTAATTGGAATCACAGTAACAGGATTAGCAACTTTAGCGATAGAGACTATTTTCCATAAAAAGTTATTAAATAATAAAAGTCCAGGAATTCCTAATTCTACTAACACATTAAAAAAAATATTATGTGTATTAAAACCTTTTCTTCCAATAACCTTAACTCCTATATGTTCAGCAAATACTCCTACACCTATGCCAGTAATTGGTCTTTTAATAGTTTCACTTATAGCTGTTTGCCAAAGCGCTAACCTTGACAAAGCTGTACCTGCAGGACTAGGTACTTTCGTTTCAACTGTTTTAGTCGCAAATAGATTGATTAAAGGAAAAATTTTACTGTTTCCTAAACCGACTCTGTAAGTGGAAACTGGTATCAACAAAACACAAAAAATCCATATGCTAATTAGAATAATTACTTGTCTAATGTTGAGGATTTTATATATAAGCAAAAGAAACAAACCAAAAAGAAAAATTAGCCAAGCATTCCTGCTTGCAGAAAAAGCTAAAGCAGGAATAAAAATAAATTCACTTATATACAATTCCAATTTAGAAATCTTTTTTTGCTTTTCTAATATTATGCTTAAACATAATCCAATAGCGACTATTACACCAAATGGATTGGGATTTTGCATAATTGAGCCAATTTGAGGATAAAAACTTGGATATTTTAACAATCTAAAAATCCACAAATCAGGGGCTAAAGCTTCTATAAATCCAATAGCAGAAATGATTGCTATAAAATATAAAACAATCCGAGAATATAAAGATATTTTGTGATTTTTGTTATTTAATACAAGAAAGGCAAAAAACAAAATCAAGTAAGTTGAATACTTAATAGCATAAATGATACTAGTATTTGGAAACAGACTAATAAAAGAGCATATCCACATCCATAAATACAATATACCTAGGCTTGTCAATATTACTTTGTGTTTTCTGAAAACAGATGGTAGATATTTAAAATTAAAACCAATTATTAAAAAGCTAAATACAGTCAGTAATAAGTAATGAATACCGATATCTATAATCGGAAATTGAATACGTCTTAAAAGAGAAGAAAATAGTATGCATAAGAAAAATACTATATTAACAGTACTTTTGTTAGATGTGAATTGATTCACATAAGAATCTCTATATTCTAAAACCATGAATTATAAAATACTCACAATTATTTCTATAGGAGTATAATATTTTTATTCCACTAAGTAAATCTATCTAAAGTTGGAGTATTTACTGACGATTGAGTAATTTTCAATACTTTTTTCCAGTACTTTTGTATTAAGAATAGAGTAAAAGGGAACTGGTCGTTCCTCCCTATTCCCTGTTAAGAGTTCCCCGTTACCTTCTTGTTGAAATTGACTTCACTCCCTATTCCCTACTTCAGGAGTCAGAAAAATTGAAACTATTTCTCTCACCTTAGCCGCAGAATCTTGTTTCAATGCCTCAGTAACTATTGCTTCTGCTTCTGATATTGTCAATTGTGCGATCGCCTGTTTAAATCCCGGAATCCCTTGGGGGTTAAGACTAACTTCATCTAATCCTAAACCCAATAAAATCGGTGCTGCTAGGGGTTCCGCTGCAAGTTCCCCACATAACCCCACCCAAATCCCCGCTTCATGTCCCGCTTTTACTGTTTGCTGTATCATCCGCAACACTGCCGGATGTAAGGGGTCTGCTAAATTGGCTACCCGTGGATTGGTGCGATCGCAAGCCATGACATATTGGCTGAGGTCGTTGGTGCCGATACTGAAAAAGTCTACTTCTTGAGCTAGTTGTTCCGCAATTGCCACCGCTGAGGGAATTTCTACCATTATTCCCACTTCCATAGCTTCATCGAAGGAAATACCACTTTGGCGTAATTCTGCTTGTATTTCCTTCAATATTGCCTTTGCTGCTTGGATTTCTGTTACAGTGGCAATCATGGGAAACATCACCTTAATTTGGTGTCCGCTGCTGGCTGTTAAAATTGCCCGTAACTGGGTTTTCAGTATTTCGGGACAATCCAGACAAAAACGAATCCCACGCCATCCTAAAAATGGGTTATCCTCCGACTGCAACCCTAAATAGGGTAATGGTTTATCTCCTCCAACATCCAGAGTGCGAATAATTAAAGGACGATGATCTAAAATTTGGGCAATTCGTTGATAAACTGCTAACTGTTCCTGTTCTGTAGGGGGAGTTGTTCTATCCAGATAAAGGAACTCGGTGCGAAACAGTCCTACCCCTTCTGCACCAAACCTGATGGCTACATTTGTATCATTTACACTCCCTATATTCGCAAATACACTAAGACGCTTACCATCTTGACTCATCCCTGGCTGGTGTGCCATTCTTAGTGCTTCTTGTTGCGCAGTTTGCTGTGCGTCTCGTTTTACTTCCAGGGAAGCCTGGATATTGGTATCTGGTTCTACCCATACCCGACCCGTTTCCCCATCCATTGCCATAACTGTGCCATCGGTTAAATGTAATACCTGGGGTGGAACACCAACTACCCCCGGAATGCCTAGGGAACGGGCAATAATAGCACTATGGGAAGTAGCACTCCCAGAAGTTATACAAATCCCCAACACCTTTGTGGGGTCTAACTGAGCCGTATCTGAGGGACTCAGGTCAGTTGCAACCAAAATCGCAGGTTGAGGAAAATCGATTTGAGTCGGACTAGTCCCAAGTAATAATCGTAACACCCGTTGACCAACATCCACCACATCAGCCACTCGCTCTTGCAAGTAAGGGTCATCAAGGGTACGATAGTTTGTCGCCACCCCTTCCACAACCCCACTCCAAGCGGCTTCGGCGTTCATATGTTGTTCAAATATGCGCTCATAAAGGGCTTCTAAGATAGTTGGGTCTTCCAAAAACAGCAAATGGGCATCGAAAATAGCGGCTTCAGCATCCCCTATTTGAGTGGAAGCATGGGAGAGCAAAGTCTGAATTTCCTGTTGTGCAGCTAGCAAAGCAGATTGTAGTTTTTGCCATTCTTTCTCATCATTATCTGCGTGTAATAACGTAGGTGTACTAGGGGTGGTGTGATGTGGAGTTAGGGGTGCTTTAGAAAAGTTAACAATTGGGGCGATCGCAACCCCCACAGAAGCAGGAATCCCTTGTAGGTATGGATGGGGAGAGGGGGAAGTAGGGGAAGAGGGGGAAGAGGGGGAGGTAGGGGAAGAGGGGGAAGTAGGGGGAGATTGGGAGAAGAGGAGAGGTTCGACAGTGGAATCACTTTCGCCAAAGTTGCTTTCTATTAATCCTTGCAACGCACTTAGGGCTGCATCAGCATCATCACCGACTGCGGAGATCGCCAATTCATGACCTTGACGCACCCCTAAGGTGGTGACTTGGTTAATACTATCAGCACGGACAAATTCTGTATTTCTAGTTAAATTTTTGACTCTAACTCGGGATTGAAATTGAGTAGCTGTAGCGACAAATCGGGCAGCAGGACGGGCATGTAGACCTAAGGGATTACGGACGAATAAGTGTATCTCTTTTGTATTTTCTTCCTCCTCCCTTGGTGGTGGACAGGGGATAGAGGTAAAGTAGTCGTCTACACCCAAACCCAAATGAGTAGCTTTTGCTACTAGCGCTCCCCGTGCTTGCGCCATGACTTCTTGAAGATTACTACCAGATGCGGCTGTTACTACTGCTGCGATAGTCCCTTCTACCAGGGGTGCTGCACACAGATATACTTTTTGCCGTTGTTCTTCTGTGAGGAATTCTAGCGCCATTTCTGCATTCATGACAGCACTTCCTAGATCCATCAACACGAGAACACCATCATCACTGTAAACAGATGCGATCGCCTCATAAACCTGCATAGGATCGGTACCGAGGGGGTTTTGGGGGTCGTCAATACCTGCGGCTACAGCCAAAGGAATTTCTCCTTGCACCATTTGTGCTGCAAGTTCTCGTACTCCTTCAGCTAGCTGTTTGCTATGAGAAACAATAACAATTCCAACCACTGCAACACTATTAACCTTGTGGAGGGGCTAATTGGGCAATTTTCCCCAGAGTTTAAACCTTAGAGTTTAAATGTTTTATATCACAATTAGTTTGACATACAGTAATAAGTTTATAATTCTTTTTAATTCTTTCTGACTGTCTTAGAGACAAAATTTTAGAGTAGTACAGGCATCCTTCCCTATCCAATCATATAGGCAAAGATGCCTGTACCAGAATATAGGATAATTTATTTCTTGGTATTCCCTGAGTGTGTGTTTATCAAATAAATATAAAACTAGGAGTGAGGGTCTAGAAACCGGGTTTGTTTGTGTAAACACTCGGATTTTTAATTTTCTATCCATAGAAATTTGATTTTTTTGGTCTTGGCATAAATACTCGGATTTTCTATTTTCCATTTTTCGATTTTTTATCCATATAAATCCGGTTTTTTTGCTCTTGGCGTAAATACTCAGATTTTCCATTTTTTGTCCCCAAAAACCCGGTTTTTGGCTGGTTTTGTAAATATTCAGATTCTGGATTTTTCATCTATACAAACCTGTTTTTTTTGGTATGAGTGATTTTATTTATGAACACAGTCTTAGAGACCATTTCGCAAGTAAATCTTAACTCTATGGGTGTAGGGAGAAACCGGGTTTCTATGGGTGGAGTATCGAATCCGAATCGTACTTACTCTCAAAGAAACCCGGTTTCTTGGGTCTTAAGGTTTACTTTATAAATAACCTCAAAGTTGACAGATTACTATAGCAATCCGGTTTGATCTTTGAAAAATCTAAGTAGGGTGCATAACGCACCAGTTACTATTGCGGGAAAGTCATAGATGTGTCAGCAGTCAGTCATTGCGCTTCGGTTCAGGGTAGACACACCGAAACGCAGCTACTACAGCGTCAATTCAAAGTTGACAGACTACTATAGCAATCCGGTTTGATCTTTGAAAAATCTAAGTAGGGTGCATAACGCACCAGTTACTATTGCGGAGAAGTCATAGATGTGTCAGCAGTCAGTCATTGCGCTTCGGTTCAGGGTAGACACACCGAAACGCACCTACTACAACGCACCAGTTACTATTGCGGGAAAGTCATAGATGTGTCAGCAGTCAGTCATTGCGCTTCGGTTCAGGGTAGACACACCGAAACGCACCTACTACAGCGTCAATTCAAAGTTGACAGATTACTACAGCAATCCGGTTTGATCTTTCAAAAATCAAATTTCTCCTAAATAGTTGCAAATCAAACTCATAATGAGTATGATTTAACTAGATAACAAAAATGCTGTTAATGCTGTTAATTAGGAGTAATACTTATGGTAAGAGTAGAAGAAATTCCCTTAGAGCAAATCAGACGACCTTTACCACGTCAAAACGACCAAAACAAGGTACAAGCTTTAATGGAATCGATTCGAGAGATTGGACAGCAGGAACCCATAGATGTTTTAGAAGTAGATGGACAATATTACGGATTTTCTGGATGTCACCGCTATGAAGCTTGTCAGCGCTTAGGAAAAGAAACAATTTTAGCCAGAGTCCGTAAAGCACCCAAAAGTGTGTTGAGGATGCACCTAGCATAAGTAATTACATCAAGAGGACGAAGATTATGGCAACTCAAACAGGAAATAATCTACCCGTGAACATTGGTATCGACGAAAACAGCAGGGAAAAAATTGCTGAGGGTTTATCTCGGATGTTAGCAGACACCTATACCCTGTATCTGAAAACCCATAACTTCCATTGGAACGTCACAGGACCAATGTTCCAAACCTTGCATTTAATGTTTGAACAGCAATATAACGAGTTAGCATTGGCTGTAGACCAAATTGCGGAAAGAATTAGAGCACTTGGTCATCCTGCACCGGGAACCTACAGCGAATATGCCAAACTCAGTTCCATTCCAGAAACTCCAGGGGTTCCCAAAGCTACGGACATGATCCGTCTGCTGGTGGAAGGACAGGAAGCAGTAGTACGCACTGCAAGGTCTATTTTCCCCATAGTAGAGGAAGTAAACGACGAACCCACCGCTGACCTCTTGACTCAGAGGATGCAAGTCCACGAAAAGACTGCTTGGATGTTGAGAAGTTTACTGGAAGACTAGACAAATGGGTAATGGGTAATTGGTAATGGGTAATGGGTAATCACACATCTTGCACCTGGGCAAAAAACCGGGTTTATTGAGAATAACTAATAGCGAAAACCTAAATTTTACGTTTATAAACCCGGTTTTTTAGTCTTGTTGATAATGATGCAAGATATGAGCAATAAGAATCTTACCATTTACCCTTTACCATTTACCATTTATGTCCAACATTGATTTCACCCCAGAGTTGCAAAACCTCATGCAACGAGTGGGTATTTCTAATTTTAAAGCTTTGAGTCGTGCTGCTGGTGTTTCCCAGAAGCAAATCTTACGCTTGCGACGGGGAGAAATAGAACGAATGCGGGTAGATATACTGCTGAAACTGTCGCAAGCATTACAAGTACCTTTAACAGAATTAATTACTATTTTTTCTCAATTAGAGGTGGTGAAAGAAAAACCACCACAGAACCAGGAATTATTACAGCAAATCGCAGATTTAACCGCAGAATATGAGCGATCGCAACAGCAACTAGAACAGCAACAACAGCAATTGCAGCAACAGTTTCAGCAGGAGAGTTTACAACTGCTAGAGTCTTTATTAGTGCAGTTTCCCACCGCAGCGCAAAAAGCACGGGAAAATCCCCAACTAGCAGCGGTAAAAATAGTACCTTTGATTCAGAAACCCCTAGAAAAATTGTTACAAAGCTGGGGGATAGAAGCGATCGCCCCAGTGGGAGCAGAAATAGCTTATAATCCCCAGTTACATCAGTTAATGTCAGGAACTGCACAACCAGGGGAACCAGTCAAAGTGCGTTACACTGGTTACCGTCAAGGGGATAAGCTACTATTTCGAGCCAAGGTGAGTCCTACTCCCCTCCCGCTAGAAGATTACCGAATTGAGTGAGACTCCAAGAGGAGGAAGAGGGGGAAGAGGGGGAGAAATTTTTATAGGTAATCTTAGAACGAGAAGGGAGTAGTTAATCAGCGATCGCATAGGTGGTTTGCTTATAATTGTCAATTATGTTTCAATCAATAGTGATTGATATATACTAGTAAAATCGTAAAGTTATTGACAAGAATAGATTTGCAATTATGAGTTCCCACATTAAAGTTGTGAAGCCCAACGGCATCCTAGATGCTACTAAGTCACAAGAATTTAGGGATAAAATTAATGAATTTATAGAGAGTGGAATTAAGATTGTTTTAGTAGATTTTGAAGATGTGACTTTTATGGATAGTTCCGGTTTAGGGGCATTAGTTTTAGCCTTTAAAGCTCTACGGGCAGCTGATAGAAAATTGTTTATTTGTTCCGTTAACGAACAGGTGAGAATATTATTGGAGTTGACCGGGATGGACAAGGTATTTGAAATTGTGTCTAACCAAGATGAATTTGATAAAATTATCATGTCCACTAATGTTACTAATTAAATTCGATTTTGAGGATAGATAAATCATCATCAAAAGATGGTTGTGAGTTGACAGTAATTAACCATTTCAGTATCATATCCAACTGGTCATCGACATAATTTTGTACTTGAACCAGGGTGTTAATAAAAGCATCTAACCCCCAAATCATGCCATCTGATTTAGTGATTTCATAAGCACCGTCACTAAAAATATAAAGGTTACTTCCTGCTGTAATTGGGCAAATGCGATCAACATATTTTGCCTCTGTAAACATACCGATGGGCATACCGGGGGTTTTTAAAAGTTGGAATTCTATTTTATCTGATGCCTTAGATATTAAAACTGCCGGTGGATGACCAGCACTGGCATAAGTTAATTTACGGGTAATTCGGTGATATACTCCATACCAAATAGTAAAGTATTTATCATTTTGGTAGTTCATTTGAAAAGTGTCATTTAATGCTTTTAAAACTTCGCTTGGTTGATAGTAATTTAGACCTTTAAGAGCACGAGAACGTAGTAAATTAAGAACAGAAATTGAGGGAAGAGTAGCCCTAAGTCCATGTCCGGCAGTATCTAATAGGTAAATTGCCAAAGAATCATTATCAAGCCAATAAAAATCAAAGCAATCTCCACCAAGTTGACGAGAGGGTAAAAAACGAAAATCGATGTTTAAAGGTTCCTTCATGGGACGAGGAAGAAGAGAGCGTACATAGGCTGCTGCTTCTGCCAATTCTGCTTCTAAAATTTTCTTTTGGGTGTGTAAATCCTGACTCAATTTGTGTAAACGTAAACCAGCTCTAACTCGTGCTTGTAATTCATTTTTTTCGATTGGTTTGGTAATAAAATCATCAGCACCAGCATCGAGTCCTTTAACGCGATCGGCAACTGAATCTAAAGATGTTAAAAGGATAAAAAATGTGGTGGATAAATCTGGGTTTTGTTTGATATAACGACAGACATCTAGTCCATTTAATCCCGGCATTAACCAATCACAAATAATCAATGCTGGATGATGGGCAATAACTTCTGCAATTCCTTCCTCACCGTTGCTAGCAACAACTATTTCATAACCTTGTTTTTCTAGCATTCTTTTCAGCAGGATTCGTACTGCAAGGTCATCATCAATTACAAGGATTTTATAAACATTATTCATTCTTTCAATTATCAGTTACAGATTTATTTTTGAGAAGTAATTTATGCAGGAAAAATAATCAAATAAAAATGGAATTATATTGGTTAAATGTACTTGAGTCTTGAAAATTAAATCCGCAATAAACCCAATTTATTAACCACTCCACAGTCACAATTGACTTGATAAATAAATGGTTTTTAGCCACAAATCTATCAATAGATAACTTGAGAAATTTTGATATTTGGTAATTAGTATTATCAAAATTTATTGCGGAGGTAACAGGGGATTTAGCCACAACAACAGAGTATTTTTCAGCTGATTTAAGTCGCGGTATACTTCTTGCTTAAACCATTGTCCCAAAGCATCCAAAGGGTTAAATTCTTTACCTGGTTGCCATTTGACATCTTGACCGAGGGGTGTGAGGTGATTTCCTCTTAAGGTTTGTGTTGTTACCATTCCCGGAAAACGGGTTTGCAGTATTTCTGTGAGAATTGCAGATTGGTCGAGGGTATCATTGCTAAATTTTATTAACAAGTTACGACGGATTTTGTAGCTCTCTTGTACGATTTGGTTAGTTTGCTGTGGCGAAGGGGTAAACTCGATTGGCAAACTAGAGTTAAGCTGTTCTACCAAAGGAATAGCATCCTTAGCAGTGTAATTGTTGAAAGATATGAGAATATTACCTGCACGTTCTACAGGAAAGAGACTACCGATGAGTAAGTGGAGTTTACACCCCATGCTGTGTCCGATACCGTAGACGGGGAGGTAGCTGTTATTTAGCAGGGATTTATCTTCTAAGCGTACTAAAGCACGTTCAAAGTTAAGCAGCACTTGTTCAGCAATCTGCACGTGATCTAGGGTGCTGACAAACTGGGTAGCAATCACAATATAGCCTTTTTCCGCCAGATATTCTAGTAACAAACGGTAGGTCAGATGAGGTGCGGTACCGATAAAAGCACCACCGAGGAAATGAACGATACCAATATGATGACGGGGAACTAATACCCAGTTGCCAGAAATTTCCTTCCAATCCATGCAGTCAGCTTCCTTGGGAGAGCTTTGTCAAGCCTTGATTTACCATTTTATGTTAGACCCTCTATGGCTCCTACGTCATGGAAAGCTTCACAAAACCTAGAATAGAAGTAGAATAGAAGTAACTTTTAACCTTGACTCTGTAACCTTTTCATTTCGTCTTGCACATCTAGGGCAATCTGTAATGCTTCATTGAGAAAGCGTCCATGTTCCGTCGCTGTTTCCGTCACTTGCATTGCGGTTAAATTTGCTAAATTATCAGCAAATAAGTCTGTGTTGTGGATAATGAATTGCTGATTTTCCCGTAAAATTCTTTCTGTCTTTAAAGCACGAACCAAATCGCTTTTTGTTAACTTTAAGGCTTCAATAACTCTGTGTCTTTCCTTGATAGCTACTTCTGGATTTCCAGCCGCTTCTATTTTATCGTTGATGTCTATTGATTTAATAACAGCATGATATCTGTCAACATCATTTAACAAAACTTCCAGAGAAGCTGTCATATTTTCTAAGACAATCTTCTTCCTTTGTTTCCAAATCAGATATAAAGAATATTTACTTACATGAAAACCTAAAATGCAGAATAATATAAACAATATCCAAGAAGGTATTGGAATCCAGGAAGCAAATATCCTGATAACAACATCAAATATAAGACAGGGAAGAACTACAGTAGACAATCCAATAAAAACTGCAGTAATTCCCTCAGGACCTTGAACTTTTTTGATAAATTGTCTTGCCAGTTTTTGCAGGTAATTACTAATGATAGGTAATTCATATTTAACAGGCAAATTAGTAAGCGTTCTTAGCTCCCCTTTAGTAATCTCTAAACCCTTTAAATCATCACGCACAGCTTTCGATTCCCCGTCATCACTGTTGTTAGGTATTATATATCAATCAAATTGATGGAACTAAAATCAGGCAAGAAATATTTTTTGTGATAAAAATTAATAGTAAGTTCATAAAATGTATTAATTCCTGACTCCCCACCCCTTGATGGTGCTGTTGGTTCAGGTTGGGCTATTGCCATACTGTTAAAAATGTGGTATGTATTCTAGGATTTAGCAAGATTTAGCTTACGTGCTTATACTAATTTGGCATTAAAATTAGTATTTGCCAAGTAGGGACGGGATTACCCCACCCCTATCAATTAATCATGTGTCACATTGTTTTTTTTGCTTGGTACAATCTGTTGCTAACCCCACTATACAGAACTTCTAAAAAAGGCAATAGCGTAGGGAACTCCTAGGTCATATTGTACTTCTATCTCCCTACAACTGTTACTATTTTTGTTCGAGAAATTCATCTACGCTAATTTCTGCCTGTCGAATTAAACTTCTCAGTAAACCAGGTGCGTTCTTCACGGTAATTTGGTACCGCACAACTTCACCGATAAAGGTTTGTGATTCTTTAACAAGATAGGGTTTACCATGTTTTTATTGGACGTAGAGATAACCTCTAATAGCATCTTTAATATTTTCTATTGCTTCATCTAAATTCTTACCTTGACTAACACATCCGGGAAGTTCGGGAACTTCTGCTACATAACTTTCATATTCTGGATCGAATGAGAAAATTACCTAGAATTTCATCGTTGTTTAAGATTTTCTCGGTGAGGGTTATAGAATCAATTTAACGTAACTGTAGGGGAAAACGGCATAATAATCAGTGTTACTTTGGCATTTATATTGGGAAAAATATAGTTAGACAAATTTTTAAAAACCAGGGAAATGCCAAGAAATTTTACACAGTTATATTTGCATGGTGTTTGGGGAACATGGGATAGATTACCCCTAGTTACAGGAGATATTCAAAATATTATTTATAACGCCATTGCTAAACAATGTCGAGAATTAGGATGTACATTAATTGCTATTGCTGGGGTTGCGGTTCATGTACATATTCTGACTGGTTATCCACCTAATTTAACCATATCAGAATTGATTGGAAAAGCTAAAGGTAGTTCTTCTTATTTAATTACTCATGAAATTAAACCCGGTAGCTTTTTCAAATGGCAAGGTGGTTATGGTGCTTTTACTGTTAGTCATCATGATATTGATCGAGTAGCTAATTATATTAGAAATCAACCGCAACATCACAGTCAAAAAACCTTGGTTGATGCGTGGGAGATTTAAATTTAAGCCTTCAAATAAGCCCTCAGCCTAAAGGCTGGGGCTACACGGACAAAACCTGCCTCCGCAGGTTTCAAAATGTTGTTTTTAGCCCACGTTCGTCGTTCGCGTAGCGTGTCCCGAAGGGACTCAGACGTTCCCGTTCACCGGAGGTGTTCGGTGCAGGGTAGGGTAGGTGGGCTTTGTTTGTATAGCCCCACCCTTCTAGGGTGAGGGTTTCCAATTGTTGAGAGACTGACGAATTGATTTTAATTCCTGTAGATATTCATGCAGTTTTTCTTTTTGCAAATTCAAGGTATTAATTATTGTTTCTGATTCTGATTCTTTTGTCTCCCGTTGTTGTAACAGACTATCGAACTCTGCTTTAAACTTTTTGATGTAGTCATTGATTTGTTGCTCTGCATTTCTAAAATCTTCTGCAATTTGTTTTTCGATGACTCTTTGTAATAACTCTCGATTTCTAGCAACTTGTTCATCTATCTTCGAGTTAATTAACTGTGCAGTTTTACGTAGATTTATTTCGTAAAATTCTTGCCTATCTTCATATTCAATATCAACATAATATACTTTATCAGAATCACAACAACGACTTTCTGTTCTTTTTTATCTTTTTGTCCTAGTAAACACTTCTTGTTGTTGTTTAATACTCGCATCAATCCCCTTAAATTTAAAACTAGGAAACTGAATAGGATTAACATTCAATTTAACTTGCAACGCTTCACCCAAATAATCAGATAATTCATTTGATATCTGTTGAATATCATTTTGAATTTTGAGAGCTAATTTTTCACGAATATTGGTACCATCTCTAACCAATCTATCTTGAGTATCAAGCCAAAAGCTTTGAATCAGAGGACTGCAAAACTCATTGATAGTTTTGTTAATGTTTTGAGTGTCTTTTTTATTCTTGACTCTGATTATGTATGGGTCAGAATTTATCTGGATTTCTTGAATATCACTGTCAGGATTATCAAAAACTTCTGGTACAGACTTAGAAAGAGATTTAATTAAAGATGCACTTGCTTTTACACTTACTCTGAATATATTGCCCAATCCTTTACTAAAAAAGTCTATAATACCGCCACCAACCTCGCCTATAATGTCACCAATATCTCCCCAAATATTATTATTTGTGCTAATGGCTGGTCTAGGATTAGCCTTCACTTTCTTTGTGCTAGATGATTTTTTAGATTGAGATTCAGCGATTTGGTCAATTTGATATTGAATTTCAGCTTTAGTTCCTTCCGCAAATATATCAATACCTTGGCTAAAACCAGTTATAAGTATTTGTTTTTGTCTATCTACAGACTTTTTTACATCTTCTACCTTAGTTTTTGCATTTACAGATTTTTTTTTATATTCTTCTATTTTTTCCTTTAACGCTGCAATATCAATTTCCCAACCACTAATTTTGGTGTTGAGAGAATCTTCAATTGATTTAGCAGCCTTATCAATTTTTGCTAACGCATCACTCAAAAGATTCCAACCTGCATTTTTAGTGATTGTTTCAATTACTGTTTCTTGAATTCGAGGAATACCGCTATCTATTAAAGCTTGTGGTGCAATTTTACGGGGTGCTGGGATAATCTGATTTCCTTCTTCATCTTCAGTTGCATATCTAGCACTGAAGAATTTTTTGAAATCCTTGATTTGACTTTCAGTTGCTTTTTGTTGTTGAATTAATTTGGCTAAAAGTCCTTGTCTAGAACTAGCCGGATAAATAATGGGTTTAGGAAAACCAAAATTAGATAATTCGATTTTTAAATCTTGAATTACTTCATCAATTTCTCTATCTTTTTCAGTTTTTTGATCAACTTTATTGAGAATAAAGTAAATCTTACCTTTTTCAGCTTCTAAAATTTCCTTACGATTCTCTACTACATCCTTAAACAATTCAGAAACAGCATTATCTTTGTAAGAAGCGTAATTTAAAACAAATAAAATTGCATTGCAGGTTCTTAAAGCTTCCAAGGCAGTTTGCTTTAGTGCTACTGTATTAAATTGGGCTGATTCCCATTCATTCGGACCAGGTGTATCAACAAGAGTAAAACCTGCAAGGGAAGAAACTCCGCTAATTGCTTCAATAGGATGTTCTATTTCAAAACGTATAGTATTATCAGAATTTCCTTTTTCTCTAATTTCACGGGTTCTAACTAAAAATTTCTGCTGAATTTCTCCTTCATTCCCTTCAGCAATCACAACAGGTTTTCTTTCTCCTGCTCGGTATTCTAAGAGTCTGGGAACTCGATTGGCAGGAATATGCAATACATCTGTACGGCAGATAGTACAAGCTGCGGTTTCACTAGCTAAAACATCTACACCAATAACAGAGTTGAGAAAGGTACTCTTACCCGCTTTCATAGCTGCGATAACTGCAACCTGGTATTTTTGTTGTTTCAATGCAGTTAAGGCTGTGGTGATGTCATTCTCAACACTCTGCAAACCTTTGCTATCATCACCTTCACTCAGACGACTTTGGCGAATTTCCTGTAGATACTCCAGTAAGCGTGTTCCCAGGTTGCAAATATTACTGTGTGTCTCTTGAAATTGTTGTGATGACATGATTACTTAGCCCTGAGTAGTAAAAGTTAATTCACTACTCAGTTATAACCCCACCTAAGTAAAAAGGGAGCATCCCAATTGTTGAAAAACACCCAAACCCTAGAAGGGTAAGGCTATACGGACAAAATCTGCCTCTGCAGGTTCCAAGTTTCATATGAATATGACGGTTAAAAAATGTATAAAAAAAACATAATTCCTCAACAAATTTACTGAACCACAATCCATATAATTCGTTTATAAAAAAATATCTGATACATCAAATTCATATGAGATGAAAGCTGGAGACCATATCTACATATACCTCAAGCATAAATCAGGGTTTAAATTTACCCATCATGGTATTTATATCGGCAATAGTAAAGTAATTCATTACTGGAAAAACAAAGTTAGGAAAACTAAAATTAATAGATTCAGTTGTGGGAAAAATATTCATGTCAAACATTACAAAAAATCTTACTCATCATCTCGTGTTGTGAAACGCGCTAAGAAAAAATTAGATGAAAGGAAATATAATTTATTTTTAAACAATTGCGAGCATTTTGCTACGTGGTGTAAAATAGGTAAACATAAAAGCGAACAAATTGATAATGTTCCTATTATAGTGTTATATAAAAAAACACAACAAGAAATATCAAAAGTAGTAGATCCTATCAATCCATATAAAATTAGACGTAAAATAAAAAAAATGCATTTCTGGTGATTGTTTAAAACAAAAATCAGGTGTGCTGTTCATCAACACACCCAAAGTAGATTTAAAATATATAATTTGTATTATCAGTATTGTAGGTTGGGTTGACATCAAGAAACCCAAAATTAAGGACTGTTTGTGTTGGGTTGCGCTGTCGCTTAACCCAACCTACACATGATATTTTTGAACTTAACCGAGTAGTATTACAGAAAGGATTTAATGCACTAATTCAATTGCCCTTTTCGTCAAAGCTTCCGCAGTCAACCCATTAAACGCCATTAATTCCCCTGCACTCGAAGTAGTTTCTCCTCGTTTCCAAGCAAAAACATCCCTTCTAGAATTACTCCTTAACATAATCGGTTCTAACATTCCTGCTGCACCTCCGGTAACACCAATTAAGGCATCACCAGCAAATAATTCGGCGAATTTTTCATCGCTTATAAAATCACCATCGGGTTCGGAACAAGTATTCCAAGCTGTGTCATCAGGACGATATAAACGTCGGGGATTAATTACAGAAACTATCTTCACTCCAATGCCTTCAGTTTCTAAGAAAGCTGCGGCTTCAAACACAGGAAATAATGTCATATCTCCAACAACGGCAAATACAACTTGCTTTCCTCCTGCCACTTCTTGTAATACTATCCCCCCATCTTTTAACCCTTTTCTTGTCATCTCAAAAGTTGTGCGAATGGGTAGGGGAGATTTACTTGCAGTAATGACAATTCCCTTATTTCTTGTGGTTAAAGCCCACTCATAACAGACTTGAATACTGTTAGCATCGGGGGGAAATAAAGGAAACACATTACCATTGCGCATCATCGCGGCAAAATAAGCTTCAATTTCTGGACGTTGGTGCGTCCAACCATTACGTCCTTGCTCTAATGCCCCGGCAGTATATAAAGTAATTGTAGAGGGGGTAGGACGTCGTAATTCTGCCATTGCTTGGGTAACGGTTTGCCAAATTGGTAATCCATTGATGGCAAAAGATTCGTAGGAACACCACAAACTTCTCGCACCCATTAAGGATAAACCTGCGGCTAATCCTGCACAAGCATCTTCACTCAATGGTTCGTAAACTTGTCCGTTTGGTGCTTGGTGGTATAACTCGTCGGGGGTGGGGTGAATGATTTTCAATGCTTGGTTAATGTTATTAATCCCCGATGCAGCATTACCATCAGCATTGGTAACTACGAAATTTTTATCAACCTCTCCCACTTTTGCCACTAAATTTCCCATGGCTGTCGTAGAAACCTTGGGTTCACCCCCTGAAGAATATTCTTCTAAAGGTAATTCCCCTAATTCTGGTAAATGTAACTCAAATTCCGTCACAACCGTTTTCCCTGCGGAACCACCCCCTGCACGTTCGCAATTTGTGCGTACTAATTCCCAAGCTTCCACAGGTAAAGCACGTTCTTTGAGAGAATCGATAATATGCGGAGCATTGAGGGTATCTTTAGGATAGAGGTTGTGTGATTTAGCACCTCTGGCGTGAACCCCTGCACCTTTGAGTTGTTTGATTATAAAGACGGTGAGTTTACCCCCAAGGGCTGAACGGGCTGCTTTGTCTACACCTTCTAACACCGCTTTGGTAAATTCCAATCGTTTCTCAAAAGAAAAGGCGGTACTGTCTACGTAATCTCCCGGTTGGTCTTTGTCATCAAAATCCTTGGCATTCACTAACACCACCTCTGCAAAACCATTGCCTTGCCAATATGCAATCATCTCTTCATTGGTTTTGAGAGAAACCATACTGTGGTGTTCCTGACTATAACCATTCCACACCAACACGGGTAAGAAATTGGTAGCATGGGGATAAGCAGTGTTAAAATGTGCCATCCCACTCATGATGTAGGGTTCACCCAAGCCACCGTCACCCAGGGTAAAGGGAAATAGCTTATCCTTGTGTAATAAAGCCGCAGCCATGGCAAAATGCTGTCCTTGTCCCAAAGGACCCGCAGGTGCGAGAATACCCGGTATAAATCCCGAAAGGTGTCCCAAAAGTCCATGACGTTCCCGGAAGCGATCGCGCAATTGTTGGACTGTTTCAATCCCCATGTCCTCTAGGGAACGATCCAAAAACATGGCACTATAAAATCCAGGGGCATGGTGTCCCACTTCCGTAATAATATTCTTATAACCCAACATGACCAGTGCTGCATAAGCTTCCGCTTGACTAGCAAAACCCCCTGGATGTCCGGAAGCTTTAGAACCAGTGATTTGCAATGTCAGGTAACGTAGGGCATCTGCAGCTAGTAAAGTTTGATAAACTGCGGCTTTTTCTGTAGGGGAGGCGATCGCTACTTTACCCGACTCAATGGCAGGTGTTCCACCATAGGTTTCCCAGTCTGGTAAGGTTTCCCCAAAATATTGAATCCCTTCGCAAAAATGAGGAACTGCTGAAGTTGCCTTTGGTGTGGTTGCTGTCATGCTGAGTACCTTAACTATAAGTATGAGGAGAGCTAGATCGAAGCTCGTTTAATTTCACAAAAATTTTACAACTTTGAGGTTGTAACGAACTATTGCGATCGCACAGGCTAAGGATAATTAGATCGAATAACTACCCATCAGCGGAATACTCTACACCCATACCTTACATCCTTCCAGTAGGGGAAATAGTTTTTTTGGTAATAAGACCCTTACTATAGCGCTAGACTTTTCTAGTCAGAAAACTATTGTGGTAAAACAAGAGTTTTGTCGAGAATAAGACCTTTACTATAGCGCTAGACTTTTCTGGTCAGAAAATTGTTGTGGTAGAACAAGAGTTTTGCTGGAAATAAGATTCTTACTATAGCGCTAGACTTTTCTAGGAATAAAACCATTGCGTTAGGAGGAATATAGCGGTTTTCACTTGGATGCAATACAAAGAAAGACCTCACCCTCTGTCCCTCTCCTTAGTAAGGAGAGGGATGTCCGTTAGGACAGGGTGAGGTTGTTGGTGTATTGGACTCAACCGAAAAGCGCTATAGTTTT
>JASJCY010000181.1 GCA_030065825.1 Nostocaceae cyanobacterium
CTCTACTTCATGTACCCGTAAAAATACGGGAAACATGCAGCAACTGGGTCAAAAGAAGCGTCAAAAATCACTCCTTGCTGGGCTGGATGCAGAAACCAGTCCTTCAACGAAGTAAGGGCTGGTAGTTCATGTAGCCATCTCTAGGAGAAGCTGCGCGTAGCATGTGTACGTCAACTGTGTACACAGAATCTATGTTATCAGAGCTTGGCATTAGCGATAAATACCTCTGAACCCCTTCCCTATTTCCTATTTCCTATTTCCTATTTCCTATTTCCTATTTCCTATTCCCCCTTCCCTATTTTTGCCCATCTATAAGAGGGTGTTTATAAAACAAATATAAAACTCTCATGAGGGTCGAGAAACGGGGTTTCTTTTGGTTTATATACTCTGATTATCGGTTACCCACCCATAGAAAGTCGAGAAACCGGGTTTCTTTTGGTTTATATACTCTGATTATCGGTTACCCACCCATAGAAAGTCGAGAAACCGGGTTTCTTTTGGTTTATATACTCTGATTATCGGTTACCCACCCATAGAAACCCGGTTTCTTTGCACTCTAGGACTCTTACTTGAATGGGTACCTACCAATCAATCATGTGTCACATTATTTTTTTCTAATCTGTATTACTTATCTTAAACTAAACTAATAGATGAGTTTTACTGCAAAACAATGAATTTACAGTCATCAATTAAGGGTTTTCTATCTGGTGTTGCAGTTGGAATTTTTGTAGCAATGATATTTTGGTCTTATTCCGCTTTCTCTCACGTCTCAATTCCTTTATCTCAAGGGATTATTGGGACTTTATTGTTAGCAATCTCTTGCGGTATCATTGCTACTATTGGCGGTATAGATAAATTAATGGATAAATTTCCACCTATATAAAAAGCTAGAAAAATTTCATCACCTCCTCACCCCCAACCCTACTTAAACAACGGTTACGCACTCTAGAAAAAACCTCAGTTTACTCGTTTACCGCGTCTATGGTCTTTATTGATAGAGCATAAAACCGGTATTTGGTAGAATACTATAGGGGTTTTCCCTTGAGTAGAATACAAAGGGAATCGGTTACCTTGCATCTTGCACAGAAACCGGGTTTATAAACCAAAAATTAAGGTTTTTAGGTTCAGTGATTATCAATAAACCCGGTTTCTCACAGTGGTGCAAGATATGACCTAACCTCTACCTTCTCCCTTCTGCCTTCTTAACTTTGAAGATATTTCGTTATTGTTACCCCATCAAAGGTTAAACTTAAAGATTAAAGCCATCAAAAAAAATTATCAGTAGTTTATCTTTTAGGACGCGCATTGGGGGACAAATGAAGAAACTTTTTCAACAAATTAATGAAATCACTAAAGATGAGAACTTTGCACACTTGATTGAAATTTTAGAGGTGCTAGTTTCTAAAATTCTTGCTATAGCTATGTTGGTAGTGATTTTACTAGCGATTGCTAACTTGATTAGTTTTATTATTCAAGACTTATTTAATACAAATTACGATAATTTTTATAAAACCTTATTTAAAACCTTTGGTTTATTTTTAAATGTGTTAATTGCTTTAGAAATATTAGAAAATATAACCGCTTATTTAAAAAAACATGTTTTACAAGTAGAACTCGTCATCGTTACCTCTTTAATAGCAGTTGCCCGGAAAATTATTATCCTGGATTTAGACAAAGTTCAAGGTTTAGACATTATCGGTTTAGGGGTAGCTATTTTAGCACTTTCATTTAGTTACTTAATTATTCATAGTACCAATACAAAATCCAGACGCTAAAAAGCGATGACAAAAAGCAGTAAAATCTACATAAAATATCATGATTCCCAAACTAAAGCCTGAGAATCAGAATAAGTATAGAATACATTTTGGTCAAGCGCTTACATTCCTATGATAATACTATTCACACTCCGAAGGAATGCAGGACAATAATCTGGTTTTATCTTATCTCACAAGTCCAAGCCTGGGGATCTGAGTGAACCCCTAAACGAGCAAAAGATTTTGAACCATAATGGGATTTACAAGCGCTGCTCATCTTAATTGCATAGTAATTTCCGCCAACTTTGCATTTCCAACTCCTAGGATCGTTGGGTGATAGTTTAACTGCCTTTGATGAACTATTGTATTTTTGCCGACAGTACCAGCTTAAATTTAATCCAAGGATACAGTACCAATCTTCTGCCTTTTTTCTCGCAGCCAGACCCGGAACTGCTGTATTTCCATAGTGGGCTTTACAGACATCTCTCATGGAAACTCCAACCAATTGGTTGCCTTTAACGCATCGCCATCCATAGGCAGAATTGTTAACTTTTACTGCTTCTGAAGATCCATAGTTTTTTTTACAATACCAATCTAAATCAATGCCCATACCACCATGATGACTACGTCCAGCATTACGATTCACCTTTGCAAAAGCAGGGGATGTCAAAGTTACAAGCGGTACCAATGCTGTTAGCAAACCTATTACAGTCATGATGCTTTTCTGATTGCGCATAATCTTTATACTTTCCTCCGTTATTGGAAAATCTAGATGCATTAATCTACAAATTGAAAGGGCTATGTTCCAGACTGATTCCAAAATGAAGCAACATGAAAAAGTTAGATGATACCGAAAAATTATGCTCGATAAAACTAATCAACAAGGATTAAGCGCTGACAAAAAGGAGTAAACTATATACTTCTTGTGGGGTAGGCATCCCTGCCTGTCCTATAATACAAATTAAAAGCACAACAGCTTATCACTGAGTTGAGAATAACTAAACTTTATGGCAGAATACTTTCAATTCGAGGCAGATTTTGTCGATTCATTGCGCTGCATTCCCATGCAGGTACGCTGCAAACTTGATACTAGTGGAATTAAGCTGAAATTATCCCATTGGAACCACATGAGTAAACAAGAACGTGAGACTCTTGTGGAATTACCTTGTAATAGCGAAACCGAAATTCAAACTTACCGAAAATATATTCAAAATTTAGTTTTAGAACGCACAGGTAAACCTGTTGGAGAATTACCAATTGAACCTCAACCACCATGGATTGACTCCAAGAATGTACCCTCTAACATTCAAGATAAAGCTCAAGAAATAGGTGTTAATATTACATCCGAACAATGGACAAATTTAACTCCATTACAACGTTTTGCCTTGATAAAACTAAGTCGTCCCGGACATGAAAATCAAAATTTTCCCAAAGCTATGGCAGAATTTGGTTTATTTTAAACTTCTGTAATTAAAAACTAAAAATTAAAAATGCTTACATAGATTATGTCTTCACCATTCGAGGGTAAGCAGGTCGAAACCGAGTTGATCAACCAAAAATTAGGATTTTCACAGATCAACATTCCAATAAACCCCCGCAGTCGCAAAAATGCGGGTATACACGCAGTAGCTTGCAGGAAGTAGCCGCACAACCTGCGTCTATAATTCGGGAAACCCGCTGTTAGCACCTGGGAAGCTTTCTAACAGGAGGCTTTTGTGCTGTTTAAATGGTAGATTTATTTATGCTGTGTTGTACTAGTTCCTTTGTGCAAATTCGCGAACCGAAAACTCTTATGCCAAACGTAAAATTTTATGTCTTTACATCCCTGAAGTGACAACAATTGGGTATAATTTTCTAAATTTATCTAAAAATATCAAATCAATACACAGTAATTGGTAAGACTAAATAACCTTGCCAAACTGAAAAAAAAGTAATTTATTGTAAATTTTTAATTTTTAATTAGTTAGCAGAGAGTGAGGCTATAGTATACTTAGGAATTTTGCTGTGGCTTTGGCTTGTTAAATTAAATCTTACTGCCAAATATTTTTCAGCAAGAACTTAACAAACACAATTTAACTCAATGACAAGCAAAAAAGCAAACAAGAATGCATTTGTCCGGCTAGTGTGTAGTAAGGGAGTAGGTTTTGAATCAAAAAATCGCTACTTGCTGCTTACCAATAAAGAGATGATAATTGGACGGGAACTAAACTGCGAAGTTATCTTAGATGCGATGATGTATCGAATGGTATCTCGACGTCATGCAGTCATCCGTCCCCTTCCTCAATCCCCTGATGGTAATAGCAAGTGGATAATTTGTGATTTGAATAGCGCTAATGGTACTTATTTAAATGGACAACGCTTGCAGGGATGTCAGGAGTTACAACCAGGCGATCGCATTGTTCTCGGTTATGATGGTCCGGAGTTTATTTTCGAGTATGAACTCAACTTTCAACCAACGGTAATTCCAGAGGAAGATATTACACCTCTAACACCAGCAAAAATTGAGCAAACACCAACAATACCTGATTACGTCAGCTTTACGCAACTTTTCCCAATTATTTCTACTGGTAAAGATTTAACCACCAAAGCCTATTTGATTCCAGGAATTATCACCGTAGTCTTTGTAGTATTGATGTTTGCTACCCTAGATACGCCACAAATCAATCAGATTATTGTAGCAACTTTTATCGCTTTAGCTGCTTATTACTTTTTTATCTATTTGTTATGTGGTAAACGCAAGCCTTGGTGGATATTATTGGCTTCAGCATTGACAACAATGCTGATTTTACTTAGTCCCCTATTGGATGTATTTATCTTTGTATTTCGTGGTATCTTACCTGGTAGTTTACCCTCAGATCAAGAATCCATCACCTTTACCCAATTACTTGTACGTATGTTTTTTGGTGCTGGTTTGATGGAGGAATTACTAAAAGCACTACCGATTCTAGCAGCTTATTTAATTGGTAAACAATTGTCCCCACCTTGGCGAGAACGTGTGGGGGTTCGTGAACCTTTAGATGGTATTTTATTGGGAACGGCTTCTGCTGTTGGTTTTACCTTGTTGGAAACTCTGGGACAGTATGTGCCACAAATTACTCAATATGTAACGCAACAAGCAGGAGAAGGAGCTGGTTTATTGGCAGGTTTTCAACTGCTGATTCCTCGGATTTTAGGCTCCTTACCGGGACATATGGCTTACAGTGGTTATCTGGGCTATTTTATCGGCTTAGCAGTCCTTAAACCTGCTAAAAGCTGGCAAATCCTCCTGGTTGGCTATCTAACTGCATCGGGACTCCATGCTTTGTGGAATGCAACGGGAGCAATTAACGGTTTACTGTTGGCGGCTGTGGGGATTGTGTCTTATGCTTTCTTGATGGCAGCAATTTTGAAGGCACGGGTATTATCACCAACACGCAAAGATAATTTTGCTACTCGCTTTTTCCACAACAAGTAGCTAAAAATCTAAAAATAATGAATTAATTTTAATTAATAATTTAAATTGATTATTATAACTTATTTATTACTTTGTTACTGTTTATCAATACTAAAAATGTGCTTCTTAAGTATTTTTCTATGCTAATTTTACAGTTAAAAAACTCAAAACCCTGACTTTACAACGTACATTTTGCTCCTCAACAGTCTCTTTTCCCTGTTCCCTGTTACCTATTCCCTATTCGTTATTCCCTATTCCCTATTCCCTGTTCCCCCCCTATTCCCTATTCCCTACAAAAATCTGAATGCTAATTATTGAATTTTGAACTCATGAAAGTCACTGCCTACAACAGACTAGATTTGCAGAAATTATTATTATCTTTTATCTCTTTTGATAGATGATGCAAGTCTTTGAATTGATTTATGTTTAGATTATTCTCAAGTACTTGTGTCTTGAAAAACACTAAAAATATAAATACTCTGGAATTACACAACCAAAGTCAGTTGCAGGCAAAGTGAACTCTCGTTTTGAGTAGGAAAACTGCAAAATACAGGGTGTTGATTTTATTGTGCCGTTGCTTCGGGAGATTTTTTGAGTTGGTTGAGCGCATAATAAGCGATGGCTAAGCTTGCTCTAGCTTGTTCAATTTCCGATAAGGTTGTCCAATCCTGATCGGCTAACTTATCTATTACAGATACAGATATGGAATTTTCCTCTTCTGGACTACGCATAGCGTAAGCAAAAGGACGGGCTAATACTAGTAAATCATCTTCTGACCATGTAGGTAAAACGGTTTGTACACACTGTACTAATTGCTCCCCTACCGATTGCTGAGTTTTAAACATTTCCCATGCCTTTTGGGCAATATGAACTAACCAGTCTTGGGGAATTAGAGTGGCAAAATGAGCTTGTAAAGTTTCTTGAAGATGAACTACATCTGCTGCTTTTGTAGTATCATTGTAGTGCGATGTAGATGACAGTCCAGACCACAGGTTGTCCAGTTGAGAATAAAAATCTTGGGAACGTGCCCCTAATTCCTCATCTAAGACATCTTGCATCGGGAATTGTTCTTCTAATTGCTGAAAATAAGCTTCTGAATCAGCATCAGCTGGATTCCAAGGGTAAGTGCCATCTTCAGGTTCTAAAAGAGCTTCTAAAAGTTCTATATCTACTTGGGACATAAGCTGATTGAGTGTTTGAGAGCTACTAATTTTGTTAATCATTGTTTGTCTCCTGCCTAGTAATCAATTGTTACTGACAGCTACATCTGCCAGTATTCAATTTCCGCAAAAAAATCATATTTTCTTGACCAGAACAGCGTTTTTGGCAATTGAGTCTATTTATGTAGAATGGGATTTAATTGCAGACAGGAAACTGGGTTTCTAATGCTTGGCTGTTCTAGACTCTGCGCGATTGAATCTGAAAAAAACCGGTTTGTTCATGCAATACTTGGAGCATCCCAATTTTGATCTAATCCTTTTGGAGAAGGTATGGTTGACGTTGATATTTTATCTTTGACCCAAATTAAGAATCTTCAATAATAAACTCCCAAGTTTGACTTCTAGTACTACCAAATTTTAATTGCATTCCCGATTTTAAAGGAACCTCCTCTTGATGGATTTGTCGCCAACCTTTGGGTTCTAAAATCCAAGTTGTACCATAGGTAGATTTCTCTTGCAGATAGTATACTTGTACTTTATTGTTACCAATAAGAGTATTGCGACATAAAATTTCTGCGTGCAAGCGGGAAACCGAAGGTTCTGCAATTACAATATCATTATCTGCCGTGCGACCTATACGGTTAATACCTGGTCGTAAGTGGCAAGTATCAGTTTCTGAACGTAAGCAAGCATGGGGAAAAGCGCTGGCAATTCCGGGTATAGAGGTTTCTGGTAGTTCGGTAATTCCTTCATCCACAGTTTTAATCAATTCTCCATCAAAATTGGGATGTAAGTAGAGAATTGGTAAAGTCCAAGCGGGTTGATTGAATCTATAGAGTGTTAGTAACTGTTGTCTAGCTATTGCTACAGCTTCATCAATAGGTTTGCGCGATCGCAAAGCATGGGTAAAGGCTTGAATAAAACTATGGCTTTCGTGGTCAGCGATTTCGTCTCGCATTCCCAAAACTGCGGGTACACCATGACGGATTAGCACTTCTGCCAAACTACTATAAGGTATAACCTGGTGATTAACCACTGCTGGTTGTGCTCCCCAACAGGCATTAAAAACCGCTAATTTGATACCTCCAGATGTTAGTGCTTGTGCTAATTCTATACCATTAAGATTCATACCGGGTCTTAAAAATAGTGACCCACCATCAGCAGCTGGCAGTCCATGACCGGCATAAAAGAAGACATTATATGCTTTAGTTTCTAGTTCTTTAATTAACTCTCCTGGAGTAGGCTGTACCAGTGTATTTACCATACAAGGGGCATATCCATAAGCATTACTGCCTACTGTAGTTCCATCAGCAAGGGTTTGTTTGAGAATTGCTGCTTCTTGTTCCAATTGCAGGGTACTGTCTTCTCCCAACACCAGTAGAATATTGAGAACTCGGTCAGCTCGTAAATAAGGGAGGGGATCTACTTCGCTGGTGGTGCGGCTAAATAGCATTTGTTGTCCCAAGGAAATCACCGGTTGACCTGCTTTACGGTGCATAATTTCCCATGGTAGGACAATTAAATCTGGGTCACGAATTTCTAATTGTAGCCGTAAGCGTGTATTTTGACCCATAGCCATGCCTTGAGAGTGTTCTAGGCTACCCAGAATTGGACCATCGAAAATCCACCGCCAAAGCTTGATTCCCAGGTCTTGCATCAAGCGAGCTCCATAACTCCTTTGAGATGAAGTTTGGGGTAAATCGGTGGGGGGTTGATCGGCACTAAGGAGATTTTGTCCAGGGGGGATATCAATCAGATTATGGGGAGCAAACATTTGCTGCCACTCTCGCCAAGCTTGTGTTAATTGTTGCGACCATACGCAATCCCGTAGAACATAACCACTGGGATAGGGAGCGTGGACCACCCAAATGGCGAAATTGTCAGTGCCAATGTTAACGAGACGAGCGATCGCCAGGTTTAGGGATGGGTTCATTAAAATAAGAAGTTCAAATCAATTCATTTCAAATAAAAATTTTCACGAGGCAATAATTTTTGCCTATCGTGTTTTTATTGCAGTTCTTATCTCATATTATTCCAGGTTTTTGGGAAATTATCGAGGGTCGGCATCCGGCTAACAATTTGCACCATTCAAGGGCAAGTGTAGAGAAACCGGGTTCCTTAAGATTATTGACCTGTAAAATCCTACATTTTGGTTTAGAAACCCGGTTTCTCTCAATCTGGTCAACTTTGAATAGCAAGAATATTACTTTCTGGAGTTGCTGGAGATGTTTGGCTGATGGAGTAGATGGACTCTCAGTATCTGCTGGTAATACGGAGACTTGAAAGCGTTGGAGTTGCTATTTTTGCATGGATACTTGTTTACCTACTGTAGCTGAATTTGGTTGACCACCAATAGAACACACCCGCAAAATCACATCAGAATCACTAGAATAAGAGTTAGAATTTGGTTTTGTCTGCACAACTTCCAAAAAACTGCCCACAGGTAAGGAAAAGTTGTTGGAGAATATGATTATTTGTGTCGTTTTTATCACCCATCCCGGTGCCAGATTTTCCAGAGAACGGGGAGGTGCTACTCTGGGGGTAGTTGGGACTGGTGGATTAGTTGATGTTGGTGGAGTAGTTGCTTGTGGTGGTGGAGGAGTTGGTGTTGGTGAAGTGGTGATAGTGAATGGTGGCTTGACACGCATTTGTTCGGCAGCTAAGTATCCCAATATACCCCCCATTATCATTAATGGAAACAGAACTATCAACTGTAGGGGTGATGGTGTTGGAATACTATGATATAGCTTACGAAATCTCTTCCAGCAAAATTGTGAAATTTCTAATTATTTATACTCATTATTTCTTAAGGAGACTCCTGTGGACTTGTGGGCTTAGTATTATCTTCTAGACCTGCTGGAACATCGTTTTCTGGAGATATTGGGGAAGCTTCGTTCTTAATAGCTGGTTGGGATGGGGGAGTACATGCACTCTCAGTATCTGCTGGTAATACAGAGACTTTAAAGCGTTGGAGTTGGGATTTTTGCATGGATACTCGTTTATCTACTGTAGCTGAATTTGGTTGACCACCAACAGAACAAACTCGCAACTCCACATCAGAACCACCAGAATCAGGATTGGAATTTGGTTTCGTCTCCACAACTTCCAAAAAACTGCCATCAGGTAAGGAAAATGAATTTGGTTTACTCTTGTTGCCGAAGTTGATTTGTTGCTTAGTTTCTATCACCCATCCCTGTGCTAGATTATCCAGAGTACGGGGAGGTGCTGCTACGGTGGTAGTTGCGACTGGTGGATTAGTTGATGCTGTTGGAGTAGTTGGTGCTGGTGGAGTAGTTGCTGTTGGTGAAGTGGTGATAGTGAATGGTGGCTTGAGACGCATTTCCACGGCAGCTAAGTATCCCAGTATACCGCCCATCACAATCAATGGAAACAGAATCAACAACTGTACAGGTAATTTAGAACGCTTACTAAGGACTGTATCAGCAATTACTTGAGTTTTTTGATTTGCTCTTTCTTCTGGTAAGACCGTTGGTATTGCTGGCTGAGAATCTCCTGTTACTTGTGAGTCAAATTCTGCTAGGCTAGGACTTACAGATATCTTTGGTTGTGAAGATGGGACTTGACAGTGTAGTAAAGCGATGGTGACATTATCATGCCCATTTTGGGTATTAGCAATTTCAACTAATCTATTGGTTGCTTCAGATACACTCAATTTTCCACTCAGAATGGGCAGAATTTCGGTTTCCCAATGCTGTTCTACACGGTCAAAATCACTTAAACCATCAGAACACAATAAAAACACACTATCCTCGTCAAGGATAAATCTCTGTGCTGTGGGATGCAACGAATTACTGGGACTCATGCCCAATGCCTGTACTAGAGAACCAGAACCGGGCTGATTCACAACTTCCCGGTAGACAGCATAGCCAAGACGCACTTCCCGCGAGGCAACATCATCATCAAGGGTGACTTGATAGCAGCCTTGGCGTGTAATCCAATAGGCACGGCTATCACCAACATGGGCAATGTAAATTTCATGACCAATAGGTAACCCCATCACCAAGGTGGTTCCCATGCGTTGACGTCCTTGGCGATGTTCGTTGTCATTTTGTTCGCTAATTTTATCGTTGGCTTTCGCAGCTGCCCGTTCCAAGTCAGTTAATACAGTCAGTGCATCTATGTGATCTGAGGGAAGTGTTGCCACATCCTGTAATTGCTGCTGCATGGTTTCAATGGCTAAATTAGATGCCACATTACCGCCTTCGTGTCCGCCAATTCCGTCACAGACAATAGCTAAAGCACTTGTTTGGGGTGGTTTGGTAATGTTACTACCACTGGGGGGATAACAAGAATCTTCATTGCGTTGGCGTCTGGGTCCAGTATCAGTCTTGGTGGCGATTGTAACCTTGATTTGAAGCGATCGCCCAACTTCTGAGAGTCCTTTATCTAAAATATTTACTAATTGTTCTGGAGAGCGAATTTTTCCTTGAATCAAATCTTGGCAAATTTGACTGCTAAATTCAGCTATCCCTGGCTTAATATTTGGCAATAATGACCCCTGCCAAAATTCACCTAATTGGGATAAACTTGGTGGCGTTTCCCCGTCAGATTTTAATTCCAACAAGCGTACCAATGGACCTTCTACCCTCAGTAGCCCTTGTGCTAGTAAACTGGAAGCAACTCCTTCGCTAGCTAAAGGTTGCCAAATATTAGCTATTTGCCATAGCCAATGAAGTTGGCGCATTGCTGTTGCATTACCCCAAGCACTAGTTAACTCGCTGTAGGGCTGTACTTGGTTGGGTGTACCATTTATGTAAATAGGTGCTTTTTCTAAGAGCAATATTTCTTTTGGCGATGAGCCATTAGTTAAGGTTAGCACTCCATATACTTGTGGTACATGTAAGCGGTAAGGAAATAGTCTTAAATAAGGTCTAAGTTCCTGCAAAGTTTCTAACTCTGGTGATTGCGGTTCCAAACCCGGTTTGGTATCAAACACCACAGAATTACTGATAATTAAATAGCGATCAGCTAATATTTCTCCAGGACTACCCACCTTTAGTTCTCCTCCCATAACCCAGAGATAAACTTTGGGCAAGGCAGAAGAACATCGCTGGCAAAACTTGTGTGTCAAGGGGTTGGGAGCCTGACAAAGTTCGTTAGGGCAGTAAAGAGTTGCCGCTTCATTTTCCATAATTTTCCCACCGCTCGGCAATTGGCATTTTTTTCAACAGCATTGGCTAGCGGCACTCCAGACCGCTTTTTTTAGATTTGATATATCCAATCTTGGATTACGATTTTAACTTGCAGATGAAACTGGTTGCTAAAACTGCTTTACAACTCTCCAAATAAAGATACTATTAGTCCATCCTACCTGTTGTGAGCATCTATGCAATTTTTGAATTCAAAACAGAGAACAAGGGAACTGCAAAATAAGTAATAAGTAATAAGTAATAAGTAATAAGTTTAACATCTGTTTGTTGGTGCAGCCTTCCCCAGGCATAATCACAGGATTGGGTAAAGCAAGTCGGGTTTTTCTTTTTCTCCATTAATGAAGAGGTTTTATAGCGGTTTTCACCCTTTGTGCAATACAGACACTTACCTAACCACCCTAGTGGCTACAACGAAAGGAAAAGCAACGCCCTGGCTTCCCTTCCCCTCTCCTACCCTAGGGTGTGTTTTCAAACTTCAATTTGGCTTAATTGTAGGTTGGGTTGAGGAACGAAACCCAACAAATCTGACGAAGAATGTTGGGTTACTCTACTCTTCGAGAAAGCTTCGCTTACGAGAAGCCTCCCGACCGTCGTCTACACTCCGTTCTACCCAACCTACACGGTACTTTGAAAACACCCCCTAGGGGGTAGGTGGGTTAGATTTGCGAGATTTTGTGTTAATAACAATACTTTTCAAACATCCTCTAAGTAAGCACAGGGGTGCGATCGACGGGGTGAGGTAGTCTGAGTTGAAGAAAAAGTAGCCTAATTTCTCCAAGTCACAACCTATGCGGGATGGGCTTCAGCAAAGTGAAAGCGATGTTACACCCCCAAGTGGGTAAGCTGTTGTGCTTTTAATTTGTATTAAAGGGCAGGCACCCGATGCCTACCCCACAAAAATTACAGCAAAATTGAATATCCAATTTTTATTTGCGCTTTAGATTGTAGGTTGGGTTGAGGTACGTAGGCAAAGCCTCCCGACCGTCGTCGTCTACACTTCGTACCACTCCGTGGAAGCAAGCTACAACCCAACCTCGGAAAAGTTAAGTTTTTAGCCGTTGGGAGTATATGATTACCAATCACCAATTACCAATTACCAATTACCAATTATTCAGTCGCTACTTGGGGAAGTCCCATACTGTAGTTGGTAACACGTGCCGAGAGATTGTAGCTAATTTCGCCTTTTTGTAAGAGCGATCGCACATAATGCTCCAAATCTGAGCCAATGCGGCGCAAGTTATAGTCCGTTAGGTCTTCACCACTAGATGCTTCTACTAGTTCATCAAACTGGTGATAGACTTTTTGTAGCGCATCTTCATTCCAATTGAATTCGTTATCTGGGTCAACATCTAAGGTGAGAACCTGGTTACTGGGAACCAATTCGCCATCTTGGTCAATTTCTGCGGAAAAAATACGGATATGTCTCGTTGTAGATTTGAGCAGTATTGAGTTGTCCATAACAGGGTATCAGGTTTCAAGTTTGGATGAACTACATTGACATCATTTTTACACTGTAAGCTCACCTCCGGCTGAAGCGCGGAGGCTTTCGCACTACCCGCAGTTCAGAGCAGAGATTTTCAGTAGCCCTGAGAAATAGCGGCTGGGTTCCTGTTCAGGTTCCGCAGCACTATCCCTCGAACCTCCAGGTCGG
>JASJCY010000182.1 GCA_030065825.1 Nostocaceae cyanobacterium
CTGCACAGCAATTATCTGAATCTGTTGCCTGTTGCCTCTCTTGAAAAGTTGCTCATGGGGGAAACCCCCAAGACCGCACTTTTCGCTGTTGCCTGTTGCCTGTTGCCTTTCCTAAGGGAATAGGGAATAGCAATTTCAAAAAATACTACTGCACAGCAATTATCTGAATCTATTGCCTGTTGCCTATTCCCTGTTCCCTCTCCCGAAAGGAGATAAAAAATTATCTTTGTGTCTTCGTGCCTTAGGGGTTAAATTATTTTTTACCACCAAGACAGTAAGACGAAGAAGAGGGGATAATGTCAAGACCTGTTTTATACATCGCCATTACTAACCATGGTTTTGGTCATGCGACTCGCACCGCTGCGGTGGCTGCAACCATTCAAAAATTATACCCGGAAGTATTGTTAATTATGACGACTACTGCCCCCCGGTGGTTGTTAGAATCCTATATTGAGGGAGATTTTATCCATCGTCCCCGGGGATTTGATTTGGGTGTGGTGCAAGCAGATAGCTTAACCATGGATAAAGCAGCTACCCAAGAAAAGTTGCTCTCAATTCAGAAAAATCAAAACTCCATCATTGCCTCAGAAGTTAACTTTATCCGCCAAAATCGCGTTAACCTCATCTTGGGGGATATTCCCTTCCTAGCAGGGAAAATGGCTAAAGCTGCTGGGGTTCCTTGTTGGATGATCGGTAACTTCGGTTGGGATTTTATCTATCGGGATTGGGGTGGTAGATTTACAGAAATTGCTGATTGGATTAGCGATTGTTATTCTCAATGCGATCGCCTATTTCGTCTCCCTTTCCATGAACCAATGTCAGCTTTTGCAAATATTACAGACGTGGGTTTAACTGGTGGTTCTCCCCGTTATTCCCCGGATGAATTAAAATCTAAGTGGAAAATAAATACACCAATATCAAAGACTATTTTATTAACCTTTGGCGGTTTGGGTGTACAGCAAATGCCCTATGATAACGTCCAGCAATTTCCTGACTGGCAATTTATCACCTTTGATAAATCTGCCCCAGACTTGGGTAATTTACTTAAAATTACTGATGTCAAATACCGTCCTGTGGATTTAATGCCGATTTGCGGACGAGTGATTTCTAAACCAGGTTTTGGCACCTTTTCCGAAGCCACAAGGTTAGGATTGCCAATTGTTTCAGTTACCCGTGATGATTTTGCAGAGGCAGATTTTTTAATAGAAGGTATTGTTAATTACAATTATCATCAAATTATTACTCCCCATGAGCTTTTTCAAAGTAATTGGGAATTTTTGCATCAAACCCCCCAGGTACCACAAATAGCAGAACCTATTGCTAAAAATGGTAATGAAGTAATAGCACATGAGGTATGGGATTATTTTAAGAATCTTTAAAACTTAAAACAATTCTCAATAAAGCTTAGGTTTTGATAACTATGAGCGATAATAAAGCGAATAAATCATATGCATTTTTGATAGATAATTAATGATTAATTCTGTTATGGAGTCTTCAAAATCCTATGAGTTAACGGTCGGTTTAGCCTCCCAGGATGTTCGCAGGGTATTGGACAAGCAAAAAGAAGAGCGACAAATGTTGCTAACACAGACTAATATTTTGTTTGTAGTCAACAGTGCCGTACTCAGTGCTTTAACCATCTCCAAACTACTTTCTGTGTTCAGCCTATTTAGTGCTATCGAAATACTATTATTTTTGATCAACTTCTCCTTGCTGATCAATGCCTTACTACCACGTCAGTTTGTGGTTACTCCTAACCTTGAGGGTGGAAAATTTTTGGAAGGTTATTTGGCAATGGCACCAAAGGAATACCAATTACAGATGCTAGTTAACTTAGTAGAGACGTATAATGCAAATAGACAGCCTTTGAACGATATTTCTCAATCATTGTTCTATGCTGCATGTGTCACTTGGGGGATTGCCTTGGTTGTGTCTTTTCATCTGGTAGCTGTTTATGTTATACCTGAGCTGCAAGATTTATGAATTCCCAGCAAATTGACGTTACAAATTCTGGCAAAAGCCTACATTTGCCTAAGCCAGATCCGGCAAATATTACGGTTTTAACACCGAAGTTGCCAAATAAACCCATCCTCCCTTGGAGTCACTTCGATTCCCCCTGGTTGGAAGATGAGGAAAAACACCAAGAAAAGCTAGAGGAAAAACTAGAGGAAGAGTTAACTTCCCCAGAAGAGGAGGAAGCAACGCAACTGCAAACATCTCCCCCTGGAGATGAAGCAACCCACTCACAGACATCTGCTGAAAGTGGAGTGCAAGAGTATAAATTACCAGAACCCCAAACATCTCCCCTTACAGATGCGGTAACACACCCCCACGTTTCTAAAGCGCAAACCCCTGATTCTACAAAGGAAGCACAACAACAAGAATTATCAAAACTAAACACATCTTCTCTTACGGATGAAGTGCGATCGCCAAAACTACTAGAAGAACAATCTTCTTCCTGTAAAGATGAGAAGTAGGTTTTTAGTTAGGGAACATCAAAAAATAAATGATTCCATCTTGTGGTATAGGCATTCTACCCATCGTTGATTATGATTCTGGCAAGATGCCTATACCACATTCTTATTGTGGGATATTTTGATTGTGTACCTTAGTTGCAATCCCCTTTGCAGATTTATTCATGATGAATCATTACCAAAAGCTACTGAGAATTTCTACCACTGGCAAATCTTTACAAAACATCACTGCTAAAATTGAGTCTATTGTTGCCGAGTCGGGAATTGAAACTGGGTTGTGTACCCTATTTTTGCGTCACACTTCAGCCAGTTTAATCATTCAAGAAAATGCCGATCCTGATGTACTTTTGGATTTAGAAAACTTTATGGCGAAATTGGTACCAGAATCGGCTAAGTATATCCACGATGCTGAAGGTGCTGATGATATGCCAGCACATATCCGCACTGTACTGACTAAAACCTCAGAACATATACCCATTAATCGCGGACATTTAGTATTAGGAACTTGGCAAGGAATTTACATTTGGGAACATCGTCAACGCAATCATTATAGAGAATTGGTAGTTCATATTTCCGGGTAAATATGTCCTGACATCAACAATACTCAATCAGTTAATCCTATAGGTATTATGAGTTAGAATCTTGATGGTAACTGTCATAATAAATCAAAGATTCTTGAGATTTGCGTGTTTCCCAGTTAGCTATTTCCAACTGGGGACGCTCTGTGAATTCTTTGACGTAACCAATACATAAATAAGCGATTAATTCATTCTCATCAGGAGCATTGAGAATTCGTTTAACCTTCTGTTCATCTAAGATGCTGAGCCAGCAAACTCCAATATTTTCAGCACGAGCCATTAACCATAGATTTTGAACGGCAAGACAAACACTATAAGGTCCCGCTTTTTTCATACTGGTTTGTCCTAAAACGGGAGAGGAGGAGGGTTTATAAAAAATGGCAATATTAATGGGAGTCGTTTGAATCCCTTCTAATTTAAACTGGTTATATAATGGTTTATCATTGAAGATTTTTTTGGCTTTTTCATTTTCAATTTCAAAACAGGCTTTAATCTTTTCTTTAATTGATGCATCACGAATAATTACAAATTCCCAAGGTTGAGAAAACCCAACTGAAGGTGCTGACAACGCTGCCCAAATCAATCGGTTAAGCACTGTTTCCGGAATTTCTTGACTGAGGAAATTTTCTCCTAGTTCGGTGCGACGATGTCGTATAATTTCTTCAAGAATTTGACGTTCTTGTTCTGTAAAGTATCTACCTTTCATAAATGATTTATTCGTCCCATGTAGTGACAGATAAAATACACATTATTTTCCCTAATTATGGGGCTGTTTTCAGGTATAACATATTTATGATTGACTCAATTATCTGCAATAAAAACCCAATCTTGAGTTCTAAAATTAAATTTTAGTTTAAGTTGCGTTAGTAAGGTTATAAATATTTTCCTGATTTTTAAGAGTAAATTTTTTGATATCCAAGTTTCATTATAAGTTTAATAGCCTGAATATGAAAGAGTTGATTGCTGTAAAATTATATCAGATAATTGAAAGTCATACAAATTGAGTATACGGAATCACCAGAGGACAAAAAGATTTCCTGAAAATTCAGAATAGTTGACAACTAACAGAATAGATAATTGTAAATGTTCAAAGACAACTGATTTAGAGGTACCATAGGGGCAATTTTAACCGGGGTAATTAGCCTGCGGGAATAGATAGGTTCCTACATACTTCCCTTGACTTTCGAGAATCAAAAATAAAATTGGTGGCATTTGGGAGTTAGCGATCTAAAATCTGAGTCGGAGATTTAGTAAATTTCGCTACTCGTGTCTACTCCTTTCAAAAACATTCCCATGTGGGTGATTTTATCCCTCGTGACTAACGGTATATTATCGTTAGGAATAATTATGCTGCTAATTGTATGGCGACAGCAAGAGATAACAGCCTTTTTCGGAACAATTATTAACTCCGATAATCAAACCGCACAGGTGAAACCACAGCTTGGTCAGCGTCATAAGTTAAACTATCAGCAGTGGGTAGAAATTTTGGCACAAGAAGCCAAAGTTACAGCCCAAAAACGTCCTCAAAAATTAACCATATTAGCTGGAGACTCCATCAGTCTGTGGTTTCCCGTAGAATTACTATCAGAAGACAGATATTGGTTAAATCAGGGAATTTCCGGTGAATCTAGCGAGGGACTCCTAAAAAGGTTACAAGTATTCGATAAAACCCAACCGGAAATAATTTTTGTGATGATTGGTATCAACGACATGCTCCGGGGAGTTAAACATGAAATAATTTTAGAGAATCAACGACAGATAATGGGCTATTTGCGCAAGACTCATCCTAAAACGCAAATTGTCGTCCAGTCTATTTTGCCCCATAGCGGAGAAAATGCCACTTGGGAAGGGAAGGCTAAACTCTTAGCTATACCGAATAGCAGCATTCGCCAATTTAACCAGAAATTGCAAGCCATAGCTAAAAAAGAAGGGGTTAAATATCTAGATTTGAATCCCCTATTTGCAAATCAAAAAGGTGAACTCCGTCCCGAATTCAGTACCGATGGCTTACATCTGAGTCATCAAGGTTACTTAGTTTGGAGTTCTGCATTGCAATTGTACACTCAGATGGAGTTGCAACCAAAGTAGGGGCAGGGTTTCCCTACCCGAGAGAGGGGGAGAGGGGGAGATGGGGAGAAAGGGAGAGGGAGAGATGGGGAGATGGGGAAAGGGGGAGATGGGGAGGTAGGGGGAGAGAGGGAATTATTACCCTTTACCTTTTACCATTTACCATTCTCCATTTTTTCCAAAATTGCGTCTAAAGCAAGAGAAAATAAGAAGGCAGAATCTTTGACAAAATAGCTAATGGATACTAAAGCATTTAAACGTTCCCTCCACCATTCCGAGAATTATCATCGCAAAGGGTTTGGACATCAAGCAGAAGTCGCTACTCAGTTAAATTCCGAATATCAAAGCAATTTAATCCAAGAAATCCGGGATAATAATTATACTCTTACCCTTGGTAATGTTACTATCCGACTTGCACAGTCTTTTGGCTTTTGTTGGGGGGTGGAACGTGCTGTAGCGATGGCGTATGAAACTCGTAAGCATTTCCCCTCAGAACGGATTTGGATTACTAATGAGATTATTCATAATCCTTCGGTTAATCAACGTCTGCGGGAAATGCAGGTGGAATTTATTCAAGTGCAAGATGGTAATAAAGATTTCTCAGTGGTGGAATCTGGGGATGTGGTGATTCTCCCGGCTTTTGGTGCTAGTGTGCAGGAAATGCAATTGTTGAATGATAAAGGCTGCACAATTGTTGATACTACTTGTCCTTGGGTTTCTAAGGTTTGGAATACTGTTGAGAAGCATAAAAAGCGGGAATGTACTTCAATTATTCACGGTAAATATAAACATGAAGAAACCATTGCTACTAGTTCTTTTGCTGGTAAATATCTGATTGTCCTCAATTTAAAAGAAGCAGAATATGTGACGAACTATATTCTTAATGGAGGCAATCGAGAGGAATTTTTAGCGAAATTTAGTAATGCTTGTTCTGCGGGTTTTGACCCCGATACAGATTTAGAAAGTGTCGGTATTGCGAATCAAACTACCATGCTGAAAAGTGAAACTGAGCAGATTGGTAAGTTGTTTGAACGTACTATGATGCAAAAGTATGGCACAGTAAATTTAAATGACCATTTCCAAAGCTTTAATACCATTTGTGATGCTACTCAAGAACGGCAGGATGCTATGTTTGAGTTGGTGGAGGAAAAGCTTGATTTTATGTTAGTTATTGGTGGGTTTAATTCATCGAATACTTCCCATTTACAAGAGATTGCTGAGGAGGAGAAAATACCTTCTTATCATATTGATAGTGTGGAGAGAATTCTATCAGAAAATAGCATCGAACATCGGCAATTAGATGGTAGTTTAAATATTACTGAAAATTGGCTGCCGGATGGTGAAATTATTGTGGGTGTTACCTCTGGTGCTTCTACTCCAGATAAGGTAGTTGAAGATGTGATTGAAAAGATTTTTGAGTTGAAAGCAATGGCTGTGGTTTAACCTCACCCCTCTCCTGTTCCCCTCTCCCATTGGGAGAGGGGTTAGGGGTGAGGGTAGGAGAGGGGAATGTTTTTTTATTTTATAATTTCCCTCGTTACAAGGTAGAACCTTATAATGCATTTTAGGGAGGCTCTGTTTCCCATTAAGTTTGGAGGTAGAACCTCCTAGAATGCGTTTCCAGACTGAGTCTGGAAACGAGTTAAGGCACTAAAGCACTAAGACATAAGAGCGCGTTATATTAATAACTAATAACTTGATATAAATCTAGCAATATATACTACTATGACAGGTATTGAACCTTTTGCAGAACGAGCCGTTAGCGGTTTAGCAGTGCCAATTTTTAAAATGCTTTGGGAAAGCGGTGGTAGAGTTTTAGGTATTTTTGGCAAAACTTTAAATGAAAAGACTCTAGACATAATCTTTAATGCATCAAAGCAATATGTAAAAAATTATGCAGAAAGGCATGGGATTCTCAAAGTATTGGGAATGAAAGAACCAGTTAATTTGGATTCTATATATACAACAGTTCAATTTTTAGATGATGATGGTATCCGTGGTTTTGCATCTATTGAGGATTTAGAAAAATCATATCGCCAAACTAATCACCGGGGTTTTCAATATCAAAAAGGAGATAAACAACCAGGAATTAAGGTTGCTAATGATAAGCAATATTTGATGGTACTTGGTAGTCCTGGTGCTGGAAAGTCTACATTTTTACGGAAGATAGGGCTGGAAGCGTTGAAAGGTAAAAAAGGAGGATTTAAACATGGCTGTATTCCAGTTTTTATCGAATTAAAAAGGTTTACATCCAGTGATATCAATATTGAACAATTTATTGCGGATGAGTTTCGTATTTGTGGTTTCCCATCACCTGAGAAATTCACAGCCAAAGCTTTAGAACAAGGCAATTTACTAGTTTTACTGGATGGATTAGATGAAGTACCGAAAAAAAATCTCACTGAAGTAATTAACCAAATTCAAAATTTTGTTGACAGATACGATAATAATCGCTTTATCACTTCCTGTCGCATTGCAGCATATCACAGCAATTTTCGCCGCTTTAGCGATGTGACAATGGCAGATTTTGATGATATTCAGATTCAGCAATTTATTCAAAACTGGTTTCATTCAGAAGCAGATATACAGGCAAAAACAGCAGAAAAATGCTGGGAATTATTGCAACAACCAGAAAATAAAGGGGCTAAAGAGTTAGCCCATACACCTTTATTATTAACATTTCTCTGTTTAGTATATGACCGTTCCCAAAATTTTCCCAATAATCGCAGTGTTCTTTACAAAAAGGCACTGCGGATATTATTAGAAGAATGGGCATCAGAAAAGCGAATTATTCGAGATGAAATTTATCAAGGACTACACACTGAATTAGAAGAAATATTATTATCGGAGATTGCTTATACAGCTTTTAATTCTGACAGGTTATTCTGTTCTCAACGGGATATTGTGGAACAAATCAAAACTTTTTTAGCAAGTAATTTAAATGCACCTCAACATTTGAATGGTGAAGCTGTTCTTAATACTATTGCTGTGCAACAAGGGATTTTGGTAGAACGAGCGGAGGACGTTTATTCATTCTCTCATCTCACTCTCCAAGAATATTTAACAGCACAATACATCGATGACCATCACCTAGTCAAACAATTAGTTACTGAACACCTCACAGATGAACGCTGGAAAGAGGTATTTTTGCTGGTAGCTGGGTTAATGCGGGGTGGTGCAGATGAATTGCTGTTGCTGATGGAAAAGGAAGCGCAAAACTATATTAATACCCCGAAATTAAAAGCTTTATTAAACTGGGCAGAACAGATAACAGATGGTTCTGAAGGTAATTTTAAACCAGTAGGTAAACGTGCAGTTGTCATTTCCTACATAATATTATACTTGCTTCAAAATGCAAACCACAAGACTCTGACTCATATAATGGAGAATGGTAACCATATTGCTAATGCTAATGGAATTATTAACATCATCAATAAAATAACAACTATCAGTAATATTAAAAATAAGATTGTTGTTAAATTCCTTATCCTTGAAAAAGACAATGTTAAATTATCAAGAAAATCCAATATTATCCACCTTTATATCGCTATTTTTCTTAATATTATTTACGAACTGGAAGATTTAAATATCTGCAATAACGTTAACTTTACTGTACTGATTAGCCAATTAGAAACACTTCTAAGTAAAATTCCTGATAAGAAAGAGCCAGTGGAAGTACGTCGGGCATTTTTTGAGGACTTCCAAGAAACTTTGCTCAATGCTTTCCATCTCACCCCAGAAATGGTGGATTTATCTGAGGAGGAAGTAACTGCACTCGGCGATTATTTATATGCTAACCACTTAATCATTCACTGCAAACAAGCAGCAGTGCGGGTGTCTCCCAAAACCTGGGAAGGAATTGAAGCGCGGATGTTGTTGGTTCCGGAGGATTAATATTATTAGAACTTAGGCAACTGACATAATATTTTGTTTTTAGTAAGAGAGTTTTCCCTTCTTTTTGGCACTAAGGGAATACCAAAAAAATAGCGGTTTTCACGCTTATGGAATAGATTCTGAACCTCACCCCGGCTAAAGCCACCCCTCTCCTTATTAAGGAGAGGGGAAGGGGGTGAGGTAAAATTTGTGTACCTCACTCAAGTGTGACAGTTACGTAAGTATCGATTGCGTCTGGTAAATCACCCACTCTGAAAATTGTAACAATTCGCAAAAAACATACAGAGATAATGGTGGTATGATTTTTTTGCACTTGAATTTTAAAAGCCTCTATAATCCTTAAAAAATTAAAAGATACCATGAACAAAAAATCAATTTACTACAAATTCCGACTGATTCTCCTATTAGGTGTTTTTCTTTCTAGCTTCGGTTTTCTCCCGAAGATACATGCTCAAGACATTGTTGAATCTGAAGCCGTCACTGTCAAAAATCAAGACTTTCCCCAATGGGGATATTACACAGTGCGCAGGGATTTTCGTAAATGTGTTTTTCCCATATGCGGGGGATTTTTTATTAAGCAGAACAACTTGAGGGCTACTCCTTGCGTCGATGGTGTTTTTCGTAATGAATGCTATGTGACTTCCATTGATTGGAGTTCCTTGAAATTAGCACCTGACGAACTAGCAAAAGTTGAAAATGAAGATGGTAAGCTTCTGATTCTTAGAGGTAATATAGTTCCAGTGGAATTTCCTGGATTTGGTGAGTTCGGGGAATTAAGAGTTAAAGAAGCCTTTATAGCCGCTACAGATGCACCACCAAAAGGTACTTTTGTGGGACTAAAAGATAATGGTATTGTCTGTATTACCACTCCTTGCTTTTCCACAGATAAGTTTGTTTTAAATAAGCCTAAGAGTTCTCAAGTTTCGTCAATCGATTTGAGTCAAAGCGGTGCAACATCAAAACAAATTGAACTAGCAAGAAAACAAATTTTCGGTAAAGGTTTGATTGCTGTGGGTAAAACTAAGGTAGTAGAGGATTTAGATCCTACCAAGAGAGATATTAAGTTTGTCGCTAGGCAATTTTATTTGAGAGTGGAACCAAACTAATAGTAATTAGAGGATGTTTATAAAATAATCCAGAAACCGGGTTTCTTTTGGCATATATACTCAAATTCTCGGTTCTCAACCTATAGAAACCCGGTTTCTTTGAACAACCTCTTAGAAACCCCATGGCTAAAGCCACTAAATGCGGCATAGCCATACTTACCCTTCTAATGGTTAACAACTGATAACTTGCACCTGTTGTGAGTGGCTATCATTACCGTCTCGTAATCAATTGCTGAATCTAATAAACAAAGTCTAAAGTCTAATGAAGTAGACTAAAATCCTTGTCTAGTCGTCTTTAGAGGACTTGGACTATGAGACTGGGATTTAAATCCCAGGGGGTTATTGAGAATGGTGCAAGTTGTTAGTCACAACCAACTTGAGTAAAAAAACAGCCAAAATGGCAACATTATTTTGTTGAGTTGAGCTATTCTAAAGGTACATTTTCATATTCCCTAATAAACTTACGGTGCATCACGAATTTTTTTGTACTGTTAAGTTAAATATAATAATTTGTCAATCTATTTAGATTTGCAATTTGCCTTGAATAGAATGGCAAGATTACTAGAGATAAAAATTTTTGTGTGACTTGTTTGTCAAAATTCAAGTTTTTTATCTCTTCAATTTATTGGAAATACGGTTTGAGTTTATTTCCAAGTTAATCCCTATAAAAATATCAAATGATTAGAGGTTGAAAACATGGGAAACATAAAATTCGAGGATCTAGATGATAGCCCAATTGATTTTGATTTAAGTGAAGAAGACTTTAACAGTATTAAAGGTGGGAGTAATTTTAAATTAGATTTGGAAAATCTCAAAGATTGGAAGGAACTTGACATCATAATTATTAAAATTGAAGCATATAATCCTTGCAAAGAACCTTGGGCAGATTTACATAATTGCGATATCTTCAATCTCAATCATATACCCATAATCTAATATCTATTGGGTGTAGAGACGTTGCGATGCAACGTCTCTAGGAGGTTTTTCAGATGAGACAACATCATTTATATAGGTGGAGACCGCTAACGCTAAGCTGTGGTAACAGCAACCCATTTTATTTAAACTTTAATAAATAATTTATAACACCAAAATAATTATTATAGACAGCAAGGAATATAAAAATAATGAATAATGTTAGTGAGTTAGTAATCAATTATCTTCAACGTTATGGCTGTCAAATTTCTGAGGATTATAAAACTTTTTTGAGAGAAGCTTGTGAGATTTACCCGCCACCACATGGCATGGCATGGTATGGTAATTATTATCGTCAATTTGCTCGCAAACCTGAGTGGTTTGCTAACTCTCTAATGGCTAATGCTGCTGAAGAAGGAAATGGCTCTAGGAAAGTTTGGCAATTCTCGCGGTGCATCCAAGATTCAGAATGTGCAAAGTTGGTTCGCAGTCACTCCATTGATGAATCTCGTCATTCAAAAATGTTTGTTGCCTTACTGAATATACTTTTTCCTACCCAGTTGTCAGCGGATTTTCGGTCACAATTGCAAGCTTTGTCACCAAATTATTATCACCACAAACATCCGACAACAGAACCGATTAACCGCGATAGCATCCTAGACACAAAAATGGTCATGGATGAAATTATTAAAATTAATTTACTAGAAATTCGGGCATTAATTCTACAACTTTTGTTACGTCCCGTGTTGCAAGCCTACGCTACACCAAAAGATTTAGCAAAGGTGACCACCATGTCTGACTTGTTTATCTATGATGAGACAAAACATGTAGAGTATTCTGCTTATTGTATTGGCAAGTATATCCAGCAAGGAAATCAGGAATGGGTGCGGGAGATGATGATTTACCGTCAACAGACTGTCAATGAAATGTTCCTCACAGATGTAGAATTGGAAAACTCTCTAGGTACAACTGTTTTGAACATAGATAACTGAGAAATTCTTCTCCCTTTTCACTTTAGCTAGGCAGTAGTTATCAAAATAACCCCCCATTGCGGGGGAGTTAACAATTAGACTACAACCCCCTTCAATTCCTTAAACAATAACCTACAACCGTAAGCAGCGGTTTGGGAAATAACCAAATTACCAAATCCCCCCCTCACCTCCTTATCTTTAACTCCAGGGGCAATATCACCCGCAATCATTGAAGAAGTTAACCCCATCTGCATGGTTTGCAGTGTAAGGTTTAGAGTCGCTTCCAGTTGTGGTTGGAGTTCCTTGGTAACCATGGGGATAAGATTTTGAGTGAGCGATCGCTTAAACTCTACAAGTGCTTGTTGCTGAAGTCTGGCAACAGCCTTCTGTTTCCACAATTCTGGATTATCCTGAAATTGGGCTTTTCGAGAATCGTAGAACTCCCCTAACTTTTGCCCAATATCATTTTTAGGTCTAGCATGTTTTGGTGCAATCGCATCCAAAATCCACAAATACAACTGGGAACGGCATAATTTAGAACCAGACCCAGTATTCATAGATTCCTTGTCCCCGCTGCTAAACTCATCCTTAGCCATCCCCAACCGTCCTTTAAATCGACCAACCGAGTCAAATCTCGTAATTGGGTAAATTTGAGAAATTAGTAAAGCTTGGGGTCTAACCCCAATACCAAATTGACTCATGGTTTGACGGTAAGGGGTGAATTGCTGGGAACTCAAAATATCCAAGATTTCGTCTTGGATTTCCATCTCCCAGTAACGCAAGTCACACAGCATGTTTGATAACTTCCTGGTGAAAGTGCTAATAGTTACCCCATACTGGTTAGCGATTGACTTTTCATAAACCCGGTCATAGTAACTATTTTTACGTTTTGTCTTACGTTTAATACCAGCCAACCAAGCCCAAAGAGGAGGTAAACCGTCCGCTTTAGACGGTTCGCTTTTCATCAAAGCAGCTTCCGGGAACTCCCTGGCTAATTGTTGAGGTGCCCGGTTAATAATTGGGGACTGAATGCGGTTGATAGACTGCAATTGCAGCCACAAACTTCGCATTGATGCCACCTTTCCTGGTTGAAAATGCAGAAAAAAATCATCATCTCCCCAATGGAGTAAAGTATAAGCAGC